>CAIXPS010000573.1 GCA_903921365.1 uncultured bacterium
CCAGCTTGCCCATCAACCCGATGATTGCCACGACAAAGCCGATCGGCTGCGTCAGGATCAGCCAGTGTGATCCCGCGTAGGCGTTGATCTCGCTGATCTGCCAGCTTCCCGCAACAATCGCAGGCCCCAGCAGTGTGAGCAAGAACGGAGCCTCGTACGAGAATAACTGTGTTAGCGTGCGCGTGGCGCCGATCAGCGAGAAACGGTCGTTGGTGTTGGCGCCGGCCAGCCCGGTGCACAACGTCAACATGCTGAGCAAGTAGATGGTGACGATCATGTCGCCGGCGAAGCTGTGCGCCGGGGCCAGGCCGAACAACGGCACGTATAAACCCGCCGTGAGCACGCCGGCCAGCGCGATGATTGGCAAGCTGTGGAACAGCCACCTGTCGACGCCCTCCGGCAACACTTCCTCTTTCGCGAGCAGTTTTACGATGTCGGCGGCGGGTTGGAACCAGCGCGGGCCGATGCGGTTCTGCAGTCGGGCGACCAGCTTACGGTCGATCCACTCGTAGGCCAGCCCGCCGAAAATCACGGCCAGCCCGGCTGGGAAGAACAGCAATGCGAGAATGTCTTTTACGGTGTTCATGTGTCAATCTGTGATGACGCAGAGCGCACACACGGGTGCGCCGCTACGTCTTACTTATCCGTCGTTGTCTGCCCACACATCGGCGTCAACGACATCGGCGCGAAAGTGGTGCGCCGTTACGTCTTGTTTATCCGTCGTTGTCTGGTAGGGGCATGCAAAGCCACCTTGCGTCTGCCCCTATCGGTCATTGCACGAGAAGCACGGGTCCATGCCCGCCAGAATCATCGGCATGTCGGCCAGTTGATGACCAACGGCGGTGCCGGTCACAAGGGCGAAGTTGTTGATACTGGGCGTGCGCACCTTGATGCGCTCGGGTTTCTCGCCGCCGCCGCTCTTGATGAAGTAGAACAATTCACCGCGTGGGGCCTCGATGCGACTGACTGTTTCGCCTTCCTTGATCCGGCGCGGCATGCGCATGGTCAGGTCGCCAGCGGGCAGTTTGTCGAGGATCAGGCGGATGACGCGATAGCTTTCGAACAATTCCTTGATGCGCACGACGAAGCGCGCTTCAAGGTCGCCCCCGGTGTCGAGCGTCATCGTGACTGGAAACTCTGCGTAGGCAACATACGGCACGTCCACGCGCACGTCGCGCGCCACATTGGCGGCGCGCGCGGTCGGTCCCACCAACCCCAACGCCTCGGCCTGCTCAGTCGTCGTGAAACCCACACCGCGCGTGCGCCGGAGGAAGGTTTCGTCGGTGGTGACGACCTTGAGGTAGTGCCTGGTGCGCTCTTCAAGGAGGTCGAGTCCTTTGCGGATGCTGTCGGCGCGCTCGGCGTCGATGTCCACCTTTACACCGCCCAGCACGTTCACCGAGTAGTTCACGCGATTGCCGGTCAGCCCTTCCAGGATGTCCATGATCGTCTCGCGGTCGCGCCAACTGAACATGAACAGTGTGTCGAAACCGGCTTCGTGCGCGGCCACACCCAGCCACAACAGGTGGCTGTGGATGCGCTCCATTTCGGCGACCACCTGACGGATGGCCTGTGCGCGCGGCGGGACGGTCACGCCGGCCAGCTTCTCCACACCGAGTGAATAGGCCATGGCGTGACTGTGCGAGCAGATGCCGCAGATGCGCTCCAACAGGTACAGGTTCTGCGTCCAGTTGCGATCCTCGGTGGCTTTTTCAATGCCACGATGGACATAGCCCAGTCGCACGGTCGCGCCGGTGACGGTTTCGCCATCGACGGTGAATTCGAAGTGGCCCGGTTCCTTCAACGCAGGGTGCTGAGGTCCAATCGGGACGATAAACTTCTCACGCTTCTCATTTTCCATACTAAAGTACTCCAGGCAGTAGTAGATCCTCAGAGATATGGAGGAGAGATTAGAGACTAGAGATTTGAGAGTACGCCGTCGCCAATCTCTAATCTCCAATCTTCAATCTCCAATCTTCAATCTCCAATCTCTCTGTCGCTACACTTGTCTATTCGTGGATATCTTCAATCTTAGTGGAGGATATCTGTTCTATCTTGAAATCCTTACGCAGCGGGTACACGTTGTCCGGCCAGTTATCGGGCAGGAACAGATGGGTCGGGTCGGGCGTGTTCACCACGGTGATGCCGAACATCTCGATCAGTTCGCGCTCGTACCAGTTGGCAGAGGGGATGATTCCGCACAGACTGGAAATGGTCGCAGCCTCGCGCGCAAGCAGCATACGCAGCGTGACAATCTGCGGCCCATTGGCGAAGAAATACAACACCTCGATTGGCGATGAGGCGGCCTGCGTCGCGCCAGCGTCCAACAACGCCTTCCAGCGCACATCCTGAGCGTAGGTCGCCGGCTTGCCCAGAGTGTCCAGAGCCGTGATCGCGATCAGATAGCCCCAGTGGGCATCCGTCAACACTTTCACACACGCCAGCATGTCGGCTGCGTCGATCAATATGTCCAGCCGGTTGATCTCCGGCGTCTTGATTCCCTTTGTCCATTGCGCCAGCAGTTGCATCGGCGACCCCTTGGGGGCGTCAGGCTGGGCTGCGCTTGTGACATTCGTAGCTTGTATTGTCATAATGTTTGAAATCCCTGCACCTATTTGCATGCAACCGCAAGGCGCGAAGCGTGCCCCTACTTCACCTCTTCTCCTCCGCTCCTCTGCTCTTCTGGCCCCTTCTTCAGGCTGCCCAGCAGTTTGACGACGCCGTCGATAATGGCTTCGGGACGGGGCGGGCAGCCAGGGATGTAGGCGTCCACCGGGATGACCTGGTCAATATGCCCGACAACCCCGTAGCATCCCTGGAACGCGCCGCCGGAGATGGCGCATGAGCCGACGGCGACGACGAACTTGGGGTCGGGCATTTGTTCGTATACGCGCTTGAGACGATCGCGCGCCTGCAGCGTCACCGGCCCGGTGCAGATCAGGATGTCGGCATGGCGCGGGCTGCCCTGCAGTTTGACGCCGAAGCGCTCCAGATCGTAGCGCGGCGTCACCGTTGCGAGAATCTCGATGTCGCAGCCGTTGCATGATCCGCTGTTAAAGTGGATTGCCCACGGCGAGTTGATGCGCGCCCACAACTTGACTTGTTCAAGCGCCTCGTTCCATTTCTCTCCCAGTGTTATCGTCATATCAGTAATTCTCCAAGTAGTCATCCCAGTATTAACGCAATCAACGCCAGCACAATACCGACTAAATACACGCCCGTGAGCGGCGTCAGCCCGCCAGTGCCCAGCACGAGGATGCCCAGGTGCAGGATGGCAAAGAACAGCGCCACGAGAAAAAACGGGCGGTAGCCCGGCGCGGCCTTGCTGATCGGATTGGATTCGCCGCTCGAATAGGTGCTGGATTTCATCACCGAGGCGTGCGGGGGGCCGGCCAGCTTGCGCCCGGCGCGCGACACGATCCAGACCAGTCCGACGTAGAGCAGAAATGCGATGGGCGGTATAAGTAAAAAGTCCATACTAGAGTACTCCAAGCAGTGCTTATCTCCCAAAGGCGGTCATCGAGACGAGAGCAGCGCCAGCCGGGGCGCTAAGCCATTGCACCAGCGTCGGCCATATGCCGATAGCCACGATTGCCAGCGACAGGAGCACCAGCGGTATGCCCATTATCCATGGGAGGGGCTTGCCAGACTGTACGGCCGTCGAAGGCTTCTGCCGATACATCATATTGACCAGCGGCGCGTAATACCCCAGCGACAATACGCTATTCAATGCCGCGAAGATCACCAGTCCCATCACCACCAGATCGTGCGTCTGGAATCCGGCGACGAAGATCTGCCATTTCGACATGAAGCCGGCCAGCGGCGGCAGCCCGCCCAATCCAAGCACGGCGATGCTCAACGCCAACGCTGGCAGTGGATAACGCCGCGCCGCGCCCGCCAGGTCGGATATCAGCAGCGCGTTGTGACTGCCGGTTGCGATGAACAGGCAGTAGAGCAGCGCGCCGGCGGCCAGGAAGGCCAATCCTTTCATCAGCGCATGGTTGATCAGGTGGAAGAAGCTGCCCTCGGCGCCGCCAGGCTGGCCAGAATAGACGGCGATGCCCAGCCCCAGCAGCATATAGCCGATGTGGCTCAGGCTGGAGAAGGCCAGCATGCGTTTGACCTGCGTCTGGCGCAGCGCCAGCAGGTTGCCCAGCAGCATGTTTAACGCGCCAAAGATGAACAGCAGTGTGCTCCACGAAGGCGTGACCGCACTCAGCGATCCGAGGCTGCGCAACAATGCGACCAGCCCGGCCTCAATCACCACGCCCGACAGCATCGCGCTGATCCCGCTGGGCGCCTGTGAGTGCGCGTCGGGCAGCCAGGTGTGCAGCGGCACAAGTGCGGCCTTGACGCCGTAGCCGATCAGGAACAATGCGCCGGCGGCCAGTAATGCTGGCGCATTCACGGTGGCGCGCGCAGCGCTCTGGATCTGATCCAGCGCCAGCGTGCCGGTTTGTGCAAATACCAGCGCGATGCCCAGCAGCACCAGCACTGATCCAGCGGCGCTCTGCACCAGGTACTTCACGCCCGATTCGAGCGCGGCGGGTTGCTCATGGTAGAAGGCGACGAGCAGGTAGGACGAGACTGCCATCGCTTCGAACCACACCCACAGGTTGAACAGGTCGTAGGCGCAGCCCAGCCCGATCATTACGCCGACCATCAGGACGAGCAGCGCGTAATACTTCTCCTCGCCGGCGTCGTCCGCCATATAGGGGCCGGAGAAGATCACGACCAGTGTGCCCAGCCCAAGCGCTACTGCGGCAAGCAGCAGGCTCAGCCCGTCGAGGCGCAGACTGACCGAACCGAACGTCCACGACTGCGCGCCATTCGCCAGGAACTGGCTGGCGGTCATCGCGAAGAAGACCCACATGATGAGCATGACCGCCAGCGCCAGGAACGCCGGGATGCGCGATCTTGGGTTTTCGAGCACCAGGTGACCGTCCAGCCTCACCGTGCGGAAGGCTGCGCGGCTGAACGGGATGCGCCCGAGGATGTAGACAAAGGGCGATGCCAGCAGCGGCAGCGCAATCAGCCATAGAAAGGCGTTATTCATCGCGCCACCCCCATTGCGAGGATTGCGAGCACGACGATCAACCCGCCCACAATGCCCAGGATATTCCAGTTCAATGCGCCGGTCTGCGTCACGCGCAACCCGCCAGCAATCGCCTGCGTGCCGCGCACGATGGTGCGATTGATCCACTCAAAGCCGAAGCTGTCTGTCGCCATGCGGCTGAGCCAACCCAGCCGGTTGCCGAGAGCAGTCAGCTTATCGCGCCGCCACCACGCCGCCCCTATGGCCAGTGCGATGACGATCAGCGCAATACCCGTGGCTGGCGCGGTGACGACTTCGGCGATCATCTCGGTGAGAGATAATTCATGCGGCTGGCCTGCAGCGACGGCGCCAAACGATGAAGCGATCAACCCGCTGAATGGGCCGATCAACAACCAGGTTGTGAGGGCACCGACTGCCAGCACGACGAGTGCGAAGCGCATGGCGTGTGTGGCGTCGTGGGCATGCGTGGCGCCATGGTTGTCGTCCCCGCGCGGCGCGCCGAAGAAGACCATCCAGACCACGCGGAAGGTGTATAGCGCAGTTAATCCTGCGCCGATCAGCATCACGATCCAGATCCAGGCTGGCCCACCGGACAACCCGGCTTCCAGCACCATTTCCTTGCTCCAGAAGCCGTTCAGGATCGGGATACCGACGAGTGCCAGCGCGCCGATGATGAATGTCGTGCGGATCAAGGGCATCTGGCGACCAAGGCCGCCCATCTTGCGCAGGTCGCGCGTGCCGATGGCGTGGATGACCGCGCCGGCGCCCAGGAATAACAGCGCCTTGAAAACCGCATGGCTGAGCAGGTGGAACTGTGACGCCAGAATGCTGCCAGCGCCGACGGCGTAGACCATATAACCCAGCTGGCTGACCGTTGAGTAGGCCAGGACGCGCTTGAGGTCGGTGGCGACCAGCGCCATGATGGCGGTGAGTAGCGCGGAGAGCATCCCGACGATCATCACGGCCATCGTCCAGCCCGGAACGGGTGCAAAGGCGGGATAGAAGCGCGCCAGCAAATACACGCCGGCGTTAACCATCGTGGCCGCATGGATCAGCGCGCTCACGGGCGTGGGCGCTTCCATTGCATCGGGCAGCCAGGTCTGGAACGGGAACTGCGCCGACTTGGCGGCGGCGGCGATCAGGAAGCCAAACGCCAGCACGTTCAACACGCCGGGCGGTAAGGTGTTGGCCTTTTCGATCAGCAGGCTGATGTCGTAGCCGCCCAGATAGGCGTAGACGATCAACGCCCCGACCAGCAGCCCGACGCCGCCGATCTGGGTCATGATCAACGCCTTGATGCCGCCGGCGACGGCCTTGGGATCATCGTTGTAGAACGAGATGAGCGCATACGAGCACAGCGCGGTGATCTCCCAGAATATGAACAGCAGCAGGATGCTGCCGGTGAGCGCCAGCCCGGCCATGGCGCCGATGAAGAGCAGCACCAGCGCGTAGTAGCGCCCCAGTTGCTTTTCGCCGCGCATGTAGTCCACTGAGAAGATCACGGCGAGGCTGCCGACGACGGTGGCGACCGAGGCCAGGAAGACTCCCAGACCGTCGGGGTTGAAGGTGAAATCGCCGAACACGCCGCCGACCGGGATGCGCAGGATGGTCGCGTTAGCAGCGGTGGGGAGGAGCGCAAGGGCCGCCAGCCCGGAGGTTACGGCGAACAGGATCGCCAGCGCGTGTTGGGCGCGTTCAGAGCGGTCGCGCACACCGAAAGAGATGCAGAGCGCGCCTAGCCAGGGCAAACCGATGGTGAGTGCTACGAGAACCGATGATGTCATTACTTTGAGTCCTTTTGCTAACGCGACAGGATGGCACTAGCCCTTTAGGTTGGAGAGTGCTTTGATGTCCATCGTGCCAAAGCGCCGACGCACCTGCACAGCCAGCGCCAGCCCGACAACGGCGACAATGGTGTCGGCGACGATGATGGTCATCGCCAGCGCCTGTCCCTGTCCAGTCTGCCCGTTGACGTTGCCGGCCATGACAAAGGCGATCAATGCCGCCTTGCCGAGAATCTGCAACGCCACGATGATCTTGATCAGGTTGCGGCTGATCAACAAGCCGTAGAACCCGACGCCGAGCAGGCAAATGACGCCGATCAGGACGAGAGTCAAAGGCGTCCATGTCATAACTGCACCTCTTCTGCCGTCTGATCCCTGACCCCTGCTTCTGGACCCTTGACATCCGGCTTTTCCGCTGAATCTGCCAGCAGGCCGATGACGCCAAGCACGCCGCCGAAGATCAGGACGATCTGCACCAGCACGTCCAGCCCGCGTTGGTTCCACAGCACGTCGGCAAGCGGGGCGGCGACAGGTGCGGCGATGGGCTGGATCAGGCCAGCCATGGGTTGAGCCACAGTGAACCAGCCAAGCAGCAGCCCGGCTGCGATGACAAGACCGATTGCCAGCGGGCGCGGGATGACGGTGCGCACGTCCAATGCTTCATCGCCGGCCACGCTGATGGCAAAGACAAACAGGATGGTCACCAGACCGGCGCCGACGCTGAGTTCAACCACAGCGATCTCGTGCGCGCCCATCAGGTAAAGCATAAACGCGACCAGGGCGCTCGTGCCGGCGAGCCACAACGCTGAGACCAGCGCCTTGCCGGCCCGCAACGCCATGGCGGCGCACACGACTGCCGCCAGCGCAAGCACTCCCACGATAAACGTCACAATGTCCTCCTAAACAGAACTTTTTCCACGAATCTCCACGAATTTTTCAACATAAGATCGTGGATTCTTACTCTTTGATCCAGGCAATGATTTTTTCGATGGCCTCATCCGCCAGGGCAGACGTCTGCGCTGACAGGGAGCGCTCGAAGCCGAACTGATACCCGCGCACCGAGATCACCATCCCGAGCGGGGCGTGGCCATAGGCCGCTTTGGCGAGTTCGAGACAGGTCTCGGGGGTGAGGTGATGGGTGAACGGCGAGCTTTGAAACTCGGCGTGCAACGGCGTGACGGTGACGTCGTGTGGATACGCGCCGGTATGCGCATCCACAAAACACACCCGGTCGTAGGCGGCGATGGTTTCGGCGATTTCGGGCATCAGTTGCAACTCACCCATCAGATCGGGTGCGCCGTCGCGATGTCCCGGCTCAGCAAAGACGATGGCCGAAATATCGTCATCCACGGCAGCCGTCTCGATGCGACCGAACCGTTGCCCTAATGCCTTCAGAATATGCCAGGCGACCCCGTCATCTTCACGATCCGGGTTGCCATAACCGATGATCAAACACTTGCTCAATGAAACGCCTCTGCAAACTGACTTGCGTCTGCGGCGCATGTGAGCGCCTCAGCAGCAAGCTTATTTTATGCCTGTAACCATACCGTGTGCGCCCTGTTCGCGGTAGTGTTATCTGACCCGACTATTGGCTGACAATGTGCACTCACTTTGTTAATGAAAAGTATAGGTGCGGGAGAGGTTTTAGCAAAGTGGGAGGGGAGGAGGAGATAGGAGATTAGGGATTGGAGATGATCTTACGATAGCGGGTCGAAAACGCTGTGCTTGGGTTGTGCAGAGTAAATGATGATATTGCTGTCGAGGAGCATGATTAGTCGCGATAAGGGAGTGGTCTGTCTTTGCGCATCTCCTCCAATGCGCGCATGCGGTCAGCGTGCGACAACGCAGTCGAGGTCTGAGTAAGTGAAATGTTAACCTCCACGCCATCAATCTGTGCGGGTGGAGTGTCTAGCCATTTTATTCGATCACCGTTTAGAATCGCACGGTATGTGGTTAGAATCAAATGCTCCTTACTATCATTGTCCCGCATACTATCGCTCATGTTAAAAAGCCAAACGGGCGGCAATGATGCTAGGGGCTGGCACCTACAATGCCGCCACCGGTACGCTGACCGTGACAAACACCATTATTGCCAACAGCCCGGCGGGCGGTGATTGTATGAATATTGGTATCGTAACCGGTAGCCATAACCTGATTCAAGATACTGCCCACGCCTGCGGCCTGACTAACGGCACAGACGGCAACCTCATCGGCTTTGACCCGCTTCTCGGCCCGCTGGCGAATAACGGTGGTTCGACACTAACTCTCTTACCCCTACTTGGAAGCCCGGCCATCAATGCGGGAGACAACGCCTCTTGCCCGGCCTTTGATCAGCGCGGTTTCCCGCGCCCGATGGACGGCATCTGCGACATTGGCGCGATGGAGTGGGCGTTGCCACGTGCGTACTTTCCGCCTGTGCGGAGATAGTCAGACCATACGCCAAGATGTAAGGTGCTGGTTCGTATAAGTGTGTAATGGGCCGTATCTTTGGTAGCGCTTCGAGCAGTTTAGGTCAGGATCATAGGGGGTGTTGACCACTAGCTATTCCGGCTTTTTACCGCTATTAAATTCTGCTCGTAACACCAATGAATACCAGAGCTAGCGCGACATCACGGTAGAATAAAGACAGGTGTAGAAAATGGATACTATTCAGGCTAGTATTTCGGTTCCACGTGATCTGGCGGGAGCATTGGATATCCCTTTAACCAGTCTTGCGCCTTATCGTCAGGAGGTCGTGGCGTTGGAACTATTCCGGCAGGGGCGTATCTCATCAGGCAAGGGGGCCGAGTTGATTGGCATATCTAAACTTGACTTTATACGCCTGTTGCATAAACACGATATCCCGTATTTCACTGACACACCCGCTGAACTGGAAGCAGAGGTCGCGGCGGTTAGTTTGTTACTAAAGAATCAATAGCAACGCATGATCGTTGTCTCAAACGAGGGTCCCACCTTTTCAAGGAGTTTATATGGATATTCAACTCAGTAAGCATGTGGCACTGGTAACAGGCGCAGGTGAAGGGATCGGGCGTGGGTGCGCGCTCGCACTGGCGGAGGCCGGCGCCGATGTAGTCGTGAACGACGTGAATCCGGTGACGGGTCAGGCAACCGCCGCTGAGATTCAGAAGATGGGGCGCAGGAGCCTGTTCGCGCAGGCCGATGTTTCCGACGCGCGCGCGGTGCAGGCGATGGTTGAGGCGGTGCAACGCGAGTTCGGCGTGTTGCATGTGCTGCTCAACAACGCCGGCTTCAACCTGTTTAAGAATCTCGAACAAACCTCGCTCGAAGAATGGGATCGTATCATGAGTGTGGATCTGCGCGGCATCTATCTGGTCACGCGCGGCATGCTTCCGTTGCTTAAGATCGCACGAGGCGCATCTGTGGTTAACATTGCCAGTGTGCACGCGCAGGCGACCATCGCCGATATCACAGCGTATGCTGCGGCCAAGGGCGGCGTAGTGTCGATGGGGCGCAGCCTGGCACAGGAGCTTGGCAAACACGGCATACGGGTCAATACGATCAGCCCTGGCTTTGTGCGCACGCCGTTGCTCGACCGGTGGCTCAACTCAGAGCCCGACCCGCAGGCCAGCCTGGCGCGCGTGAATGGCTTTCATCCGCTGGGGCGTATTGGCACACCGCAGGATATCGGTAACCTGGTGGTCTTCCTCGCCAGTGATTACTCAAGCTTCATTTCCGGGGCCAACATCACGATTGATGGCGGGCTGACGGCGCGGTTGATGCATTGAGAAGTCAGAATAAGCTGCGGGAGTATACTTTACCGTCGATACTTATCCCGTAAATCATAGATCATAAATGCAATCCAACTTACAAATTCCCCCACACGGCGGCAGTCTTGTCAACCGTGTGCTATCCGATGATGCCCGCGCGGATGCGCAGGCGCGCGCCGCCAATCTCGTCAAAATTCAGTTGCCCCCCGTCAACCTGGCTGATCTTGAGCTGATCGCCGCTGGCGTGGTTTCGCCGCTTACCGGGTTCATGTGTCGCGACGACTACATGCGCGTCGTCAGCGAGATGCACCTTGCCTCTGGCCTGGTCTGGTCGATCCCCGTTACGCTGGCCGTGACGACCGAGCAGGCATCTGCCATTAGCATTGGCCAGGAGATCGCGTTGTGCGAAGGCGAGCGCGTGCTGGCCGTCATGAGTGTGGCAGAGAAGTACACCTACGACAAACAGGTCGAGGCGCGCGAGGTGTATCGAACCACCGAGGAAGCGCATCCTGGCGTGGCGCGCGTGTATCGCCAGGGCGACGTGCTGTTGGGCGGCGATGTCGGGCTGATTGACTGGCCGAGCGCGCACAACAATGAATTTCCCGATCGCCGCTACACCCCTGCGCAGACGCGCCAGATGTTCGCTGAGCGTGGCTGGCGCCGCGTGGTCGGTTTCCAGACGCGCAACCCCATTCATCGCGCGCATGAGTACATCCAGAAGACTGCGCTCGAGGTAGTCGATGGGTTGTTCATCAATCCGCTGGTCGGCGAGACCAAGGCCGACGACATCCCGGCCGATGTGCGCATGCAGAGCTATGACGTTCTGCTGAAGAGTTACTATCCCGCCGACCGCGTAGTGCTGGGCGTCTTCCCTGCCGCAATGCGCTACGCCGGCCCGCGTGAAGCGATCTTCCACGCCATGTGTCGCAAGAATTACGGCTGCACCCACTTTATCGTCGGGCGCGACCATGCCGGCGTGGGCAAGTATTACGGCACCTATGACGCGCAACGCATCTTCGACGAGTTCAGGCCTGAGGAAATCGGTATTACCCCGTTGTACTTCGAGAACACCTTCTACTGCCGCAAGTGCGGCGGTATCGTCAGCGCCAAAACCTGCCCGCACGGCAAGGAAGACTGGTTGAGTCTGAGCGGCACACAGGTGCGCCAGATGCTCGAACAGGGTCAGGCGTTGCCGGTCGAATTCACCCGCCCGGAGGTTGGGCAGGTGTTGATCGACGGGCTGCGGCGCAGGCAGGGTTGAACAATAAAAGATGTCTTCAAGATGTCTGACTTCTCCCAGAAGTCAGACATCTTGAAGAAAGAAGAATCATGGAACACAAAGGTTTTACCGTCTGGTTTACAGGTCTATCCGGAGCCGGCAAGTCTACGCTGGCGAATTTGCTCGAGAAAGAGTTGCGTGCAGCCAACATGAAAGTTGAAGTGCTGGACGGCGATGTCGTGCGCACGCACCTGAGCAAGGGACTTGGGTTCTCCAAGGAGGATCGCGACACCAACATCCGCCGCATCGGCTGGGTGTGCCAGGTGCTCACCCGCAACGGGGTGGTAGCGATTGCGGCAGCAATCTCGCCCTACCACGAGATTCGCGATGAGATTCGCGCCAACGTCAAGGACTTCGTCGAAGTGTACGTGGAGGCGCCAATACCGGTGCTGGCCGAGCGCGACGTGAAGGGTCTGTACAAGAAGGCGCTGGCTGGCGAGATCAAGAACTTCACCGGCGTGTCCGACCCGTATGAGGCGCCGGAGCACGCTGAGGTGGTGTGCCACAGCGACTGCGAGACCGTTAATGAGAGTCTGGACAAGATACTCAATGTTCTTAGGCAGAAAGGCTACCTCAACTCCTGACCTCACGTAAATATCCGACCAGGCATAATTGCGCCCAACCCTTCCATTGCCGATGATCGGGTCATTTTTCCGCACATGCCTGACTGAGCCTCACAAGGCGTTTTTCCTTGTGGGGCTTATTTTTGGGTTATTGTTTGTATTCGTCACCCCGCCGTTTGAGGTCCCCGACGAGAATGCACACTTCTACTATGCCTATCATATCTCGCAGGGCAATCTGATCGCTTCCGTGCGCGACGCCGGCGCCGTCGGCGCAACTCTGCCAACAAGCCTGGTGCAGGCGGTCAATACACAAATTCGCATGGTGGCGTTCAGGTCAGAAGGCAAGCTTTCGGTGCGCAGCATTCTGGCATCGCTCGATGATCCACTAAATCCGCAAGACGTGGTGTTCGTAAACTTTCACTACGTGGCAGTTTACTCGGCGGCGCCTTATATCCCACAAGCGTTTGGCATTCTGATTGCGCGTGTGCTGGGCCAGTCGCCGCTGGTCATGCTGTATATGGGCCGGCTGGCGAATATGCTG
This sequence comes from uncultured bacterium, assembly GCA_903921365.1. Classification (GTDB taxonomy): domain Bacteria; phylum Chloroflexota; class Anaerolineae; order J036; family Brachytrichaceae; genus CAIXPS01. The sequence goes on from CAIXPS010000573.1 coordinate 12,952, forward strand.
GCTGCACTCGCGCTTACCTGTTTGGCGGTCAAGACCACGCCTGTTGCAAAGTGGGGATTTTTTCTGTTGTCGCTGGCGCCGATGGGTGTTTTTGAAAGGTCGTCGCTTTCAGCAGACAGCCTGACGAACGCACTGGCAATACTGGTCATCGCGATCATCGCCCGCTATGCGTTCGATAAAGACGCCGCGCTGGATCGCAAAGGCGTCGTCATCCTGTGCGCCTTGTCTGTGGCGCTTGCGCTCTCGAAGCTGGTTTACTTTATTCTTCCTGCGCTATGCATCCTCATTCCAACGGTGAAGTATGGTTCGCATAAAAAGAGGATGCTATTCTGCATCGGGTTGATTGCGACAGGCCTCATTGCTGCGAGCGCCTGGTACGTGTTCTCCCACAATATCCTCACAATGCCAGTCAGCCAGGGCTTTGCCGGAAAAGCAGGGCCGGCGCAACCATTGCACAACTCCTCATTAACGGGGCAACTGGGGTTCGTGCTGTCTAACCCACTCAATTATGCCGCCATGTTTGCCGGGAACCTATGGAAACAAGGCGTCAGTTACTTACGGCAGTATATTGGTGTGTTGGGCTGGCTGGACACTCCTCTGCCTGAATGGTTGTTCGTTTCGTTTGGCTTGATGCTGCTGGTGGTGGCGCTCATTGATGGGACGCGCGCGCGCAACGTGGCAATCGGACTCGTAAGCAAATTGGCGCTGCTCGCCATGTTCCTTGGCGTTTTACTGCTCACCTGGTCGGCGGTATATTTCACCGTTGATGTCGGTGCGTCGGCAAATTCCGGGATCATCCAGGGGCGCTATCTCATTCCCATCATGCCGCTGCTGGCGCTGGCGCTTGCCACTCGCCGGCTGCGCGTTGACCTATCCGGAAGGCGTCTGTCGATCATCGTCATCGTGTATGTGGTGATCGCGTTGACAGCCACGCTGCTGGTCGAGATTAACCGCTATTACGTCCCGCCCGCCAGCCTGGCACGGACTGCGGAAAAGCCCACTGTCGATGTTGGCGAGATCGTGCCGGGACATGGGGTGGTGCAGCAGTTCGAATGCCCGGTGGATACGCTGCGCGACTTGCGCGCGCCGTTCAACACGCTCGGGCGCCAAAACACATCCAACCTGATCGTAAAACTGGTTGACGGCGACAAAATCTTGTTCGAGCAAACCGTCGCGACCGCACAACTCAAGGATGGCGCGGACTATCCATTCGCGCTCGCGTCGCCCTACTCGGATTGCTTTGGGCGGTTGCTGCGGTTTGAGGTTGCCTCGCCCGACGGTGTGCCGGGCAATGCGGTAACTATGCCGCGCTACGCGCAGTACTATCGCGGGGACTTGCTGGCGCCCAGCGATGTGATATCGCGCGGGCGTCATATCGGATTGGTGTTCAATGCGGCAACAACGGATGTGATCGCCGCGCCGTAGTTAACCGTGGAAGAGCTGATTTGCCAGTGCCTCGCCCTGCTGCGGAACGTAGATCGCGCCGTACTGCGCCTCGAATTTCTCGATATTGTCCTGCAGAGCGCGCAACAACAGCTTGGCGTGCATCGGCGTCATCACTATGCGCGCGCCCACTTTGGCGGTCGGCATATTGGGCAGGATGCGCGCGAAGTCCAGGATAATCTCGGACGGTGAGTGCTGAATCACGACGAGGTTGGAATAGGCCGCATCGAGGTTTGGCGGCAACTCAATCTGGAGTTGCTGGGGTTGCTGCTGAGGTTGAGGTGGATTGTTCTGCTGAGCCATTTGGACCGCCTTATAAATGCAAGATGGCAGGCTATTATAGCCTGCCATCTTTTGATCTGATCTGCGGGGCGCTAAAGACTTAGAAGGGGATGCCTTCTCCGTCGCCGCCCTCATTGGATGCTGGCGCACCACCCTCTGGCGCGCTGCCTGCAGCGCCCTCGCTCTTCGGGCTCAGGAAGCGCACAGTGTTTGCAACGACTTCGAATGTTGCCCTGGTGATACCATCCTGACCGGTGAACACTCTCGGACCGCCTGTCTTTGCGTCAACGCTGAGGCGACCTTCCACCAATACCATCTTGCCTTTGGAAAGATACTGGTTTGCCATCTCACCCTGTTTGCCAAACACCGTGATGCGGAACCACGTAGTTTCTTTCTGCTTGCTGCCGTCTTTGCCATTCCACTGGCGATCAGACGCAATATTGAAGGTGGTTACCGGATCTCCACTTGGCATATATTTCATCTCGGGGTCTTTGCCAAGTCGTCCAATGATAGTAATGCTCTCGTACATAGCTCTTTGCATCCTCAGGCAAACAACCATGAATCTATACCGGCGTGATTGTGATTCAGGTTAAGGTTTGGTTTATATGTAGCGCCGGCTACTTGTTTAATGTTATTCACACCTGCGAAACCTGTCAAGTGCTCTGCGAAAAACTGGGATAAGAAAGCGTATCCGCGAATCTTCACGAACCAGATACAGGGTCTGTTTCGTGTGGATTCGTGGATAAATCTTACTGCGCCGCGACGACTTTCATGTAGTCCTGCGCGCCCCAGCCGGTCATGCCGTCGGCGGAGTCTTTGATCTGCCACCACACCAGGCCGTCGGCAGTCTTCGGCCCGCCGACCACTTCGTAGCTGTTGCCCTCGGGCAGTGAGCGGATTTTCTCGCCGGCGCGCGCCGGGGTCTTGCGGAAGTTCAACCCGGTTGCGCCTGTGTCGACGATCTGCACCTTTGCGCCCACGGAGATCGGATTGTTGTTGGTTCCCGCTGGCGGCGCGATTGTCGCTGGCGGCGTGTCAGTGGGCGCTGCATAGGGCGTGGCTGTTGGCGGGCTGTAGTCGGTTGCGGTGGGTTTCACGACGGCGAACGTGGCGGTGGGCACGAATGTCAGCGACGAAAGCGCCGGGCGGTTGTCGTTGACAAATTTGGCGGCCAGATAGCACGCCCCCACGACGAGAATCAGGCTGATGATCCCAGGGATGATGACCGGCACGCGCTGGCGCGGGGTCTCGCGTTGGCGCCTGCCCTCACGAGGCAACCGCGTGAAGGGCTTCAGGTCCTCTTCCCACTGAGTGTCTTGGTTGTCGACGCCGCCGCGCTGGTCGGGTGCTTTTTGAACAGACATGCTCTTGATTGTAAATGACTATTGGTGCGCTGTTAAGAACGCGACCGCTTTGCGAGCCGCAAGCCCCCGATGGCTGATGCGGTGCTTCTCGGCGGGGGTATATTCGGCCAGCGCGCGCTGAGCGCCAGCAGGGATGAACACGGGGTCGAATCCGAACCCGCCCATGCCGCGTTTCTCGCGGCCGATATGCCCTTCGCACGTTCCGCCGAAGGTGTGCTCGGCGCCGTCAGGTGCGATCAGGACAATGGCGCACTGGAAGCGCGCGCCGCGTTTCTCGTCAGGCACACCGGTGAGTTCGCTCAGCAGTGCGGCGCAGCCATCGCCGTTCGGCGCCGCCTTGTGATACCGCGCCGAGAAGAGGCCAGGCGCACCGTTCAACGCGTCCACCTCCAGCCCCGAGTCGTCGGAGATCACCCACAGCTCGGTGAGGGGCGCAACGGTTTTGAGCGCGTGAGCAAAGCCATGCGCCTTGAGGAGCGCGTTCCCGGCGTAAGTGTCAGCGCTTTCATCGGGATCGATATCGATGCCGATCTGGCGCGGGGCGATCAGCTCAATGGGTGAACCAAGCGCCTCAAATATCTCGCGCAGTTCCTGGTGC
>CAIXPS010000574.1 GCA_903921365.1 uncultured bacterium
AATCCCCGTCTGACGGACGGGGCAGGAACGACCACTGCTAAGACTTCAAGATGTACCCAGCGACCATCCTCACTGCGCTCCGTCATCTCGTGATAGTTGAGGAAATAGAACTCTTCGTTACCGATTGCATCAGCATAGTCTTTCCTGTTAGAAATGGCATTAATAACGGCCTTCGCTGGCGAATCAAAGCCAGGCGTAAGTGTCCGCTCAGGCAGTGACGGGTTGAAAATCCGTAACGCAAACTCAATTTTCCGAAAATTACGCTTGGACACGTATGGAAAAATAGCGGTGCTCAATGCAAAGCGCACCTTGGCTTCCCACCTGTTCAAGCGCATGTCTGATGCCTGACGAAACGATTCAGATACTGCCTTTTCAAGGCGCCAACCACCCTGGACGTCCAAAGGTGTGCAGATTTGGGCCAATTCTTCCTCGAACCGATCAATTAGCTCTACACTCAGCACGCCGAGCTGATCGAGTGATTCCCACTCCCGCGATATGCAACTTGCCCAGCTAGGAAGATTGCGGCGTGCGCCAGAAGCTCCCAGCTCGATAACGCCCGTGCGAAATTGTTCCTCAACGCGAGAAGCTACTTCGGCTCCAGTGTTTGAGCCAGAATTCCCAGCTCTTTCTGCAATCCGATGGAGGACAGACAAGCGGCCGACGTGCCTACAGTTTCCGAGAGTGGCTTCCAGATCAACCACAGCGTAGACTCGGTCCCAGAGATGCTGCGGCTGTCTCTTCGACATGTCGTCGAGGATACCGCAGAGGATCTCGGCACTGTACCCTGTTGCCATTGAAAAAGCTTCTTTGACTGCCTCTGCAAAGTATACGGGTTCGCTTTCTACGAGCCACACAGTCGTTCCTGCTGCCTTCTCCCGTCGCAGTGTAAATCGGCGTGCAATAATGACCCACCTACGGCCATAATCGGCGTCCAAAATTGACCCACCCCAGCACTCTGCTCCATACTCTCTGGATTCCAAACAGAGAGAGGAGAAACCAAGGAGATGCTGCTCGTGGACACCATTAGTAAAGTTCGTCTGGCCCATCGGGACGGCAAGGGCATTCGTGAGATTACCCGTATGCTGAGCCTGTCTCGCAACACAGTCCGCTCCATTCTTCGTAGCGGCATTACCGACCAACATTACGTTCGAACTGAGCAACCCCGCCCCAAGCTTGGCTCCTTTATTGAACGTCTCGCAGAGTGGTTGAAGGAGGATCTGGATAAACCGGTAAAGCACCGTCGTCGGTCCCAGATTCTTTTTGAGCAGTTACAGCGGGAGGGGTATCCCGGAGGTTATGATGCCGTACGTCGCTATGTCAGGATCTGGAAGAGAGAAGCCGGAGCGGCAATTGTCAACGCTTTCATACCTCTTGAATGGGATCCCGGTGACGCCTTCCAGTTCGACTGGAGTTATGAGGACGTGGAGTTAGGCGGTGTTCCGGTAACGGTGAAGGTAGCCCATATCCGCTTCTGTCACAGCCGTAAGCCGTTCTGTATTGCCTATACCCGCGAGAGCCTGGAGATGGTCCTTGATGCCCATATCCGTGCCTTTGAGTTCTATGGCGGGGTATGCAGGCGCGGGATCTACGACAATATGAAAACGGTCGTCACCAAGGTGCTGATGGGTAAGAATCGTGTATTTTGCCGTCGTTTCCAGAACTTGGCCTCATACTACCTGTTCGATCCTGTTGCCTGCACCCCAGCGTCTGGTTGGGAGAAGGGGCAGGTGGAGAATCAGGTTAGTGTGGTACGGTACCGCTTTTTTGTCATGCGCCGACGTTTTGCGTCCCTTGAGGAACTGAACGAATGGCTGGAACGTGAATGCCGTAATCACGCCGCCACGTCAATGCACCCAGAGCGTAAGGATAGGACCATTGATCAGGTCTTTGCCGAAGAGAAGAGCGCACTCTTGTCACTTCCCGTATCTCCCTTCGATGGCTATACAGAAGGCGTTGCACGCGTTTCGTCACAGCTTTTGATCAGCTACGACCGCAACCGATATAGTGTCGATGCCATGGCTTTGGGCAAAACGGTCACCGTGCGATCTTACGCAGACCGAATGATTATTGTGCATAACGAGACCGTGGTTGGTGTCCATCCGCGGCATTTTGGCCGGGATAAGGTCATCTACGACCCCTGGCACTACCTGGCTGTTCTGGAGCGGAAGCCGGGAGCACTGCGTAACGGTGCTCCCTTCAAACGATGGGATCTGCCGGAAGCTTTGAGCAGTGTGAGGGCCGTACTGGAGGGACGTGCAGGTGGCGACCGCGAGTTCGTGGGCATCCTCTCTGTCGTTAGCCGCTACGGGCTGGATGCTGTAGCCACGGCTTGTAAGCAGGCCATCTCCGACCAAACAGTCGGTCGTGATGTTATCCTCAGCATTCTGTCCCGCACGCACGACGATCCGCCACCGGAACCCGTCCAACTATCGCCACAACTGCCGGTAATCAAACTGCTCCCGGTGGTGGATTGCTCTCGCTATGACAGTCTCCTGTCGGGAGGTGTCTATGGGACTGCGTGATCGTTTGATGGAGGCGATGAAAACACTCGGGCTGCATAGCATGCAGGCCTGTTTCGATGAGGTCCTGGCCGCCGGCATCAAAACCCGGGCTACCCCGGAGAAGATCCTCTGTGATCTTCTGGAAATTGAGCTGGCAGAGCGAAAGGCGAAAAGCATCCGCTACCGCATGGGATTAGCAAAATTCCCCGTCGATAAGGACCTGGATCAATTCAACTTCTCGACCTCACCGGTCAATGAGATGCAGGTGAGGAGTCTCTACGAAGGCAACTTTCTTGTGGACCATACCAACGTCATTATGATCGGCGGAACCGGGTCCGGCAAAACGCATCTGGCCATATCGATAGCAAAGCAGAGCATCAGAAACGGAGGGAAAGCGAGATTCTACAACATCCTCGACTTGGTGAATCAGCTTGAACAGGAGAAACTGGATAACCGTGGCGGAAAGCTGGCGGAACACCTGGTCAGGCATGACTTGGTCATCCTCGATGAGCTTGGATACCTGCCGTTCTCAAAAAATGGCGGCCAGCTCCTGTTCCATCTGATCTCGAAACTCTACGAGAGGACCTCGCTGATCATCACAACAAATCTGACCTTCGGCGAATGGCCGCAGGTGTTCGGCGATGGCAAGATGACGACAGCACTCCTGGACAGGGTCACCCATCACTGCGAGATTGTCGAAACTGGGAATGATAGCTGGAGGATAAAAAACAGAATCAAGAGCTGAAAACTACTGCCTGGGGTGGGTCAATTTTGGACGCCGATGGTGGGTCAATTTTCAACGCCGATTGACACATCTTGACCTCGACAAGAGCACCTATAGCTTCATAATCACCTCACGTGACCCGGATTTCGGCGAGCACATCGACACTTTTGAATACCGCTTCGAAGGAACCATTCCATGGTCCCGTACTATCGAAGCAAAACACAAATATCCGGACCATGTGGAATATGAAATCCGTGACAAGGTTGTGTTGGAACAGGAATACCGGGAACGACAAAACGGCTCATCATTTTCCTCGGAAGAAGAAACCGAGGAACGGGTGAAACGCTGTATGGCAATGTCGAATGGTCGGAACACAATCACCCGCCCGTTCGTTATTTCGTCCTGTTCCGCAATGATGATGTGCTCGACGATGCTGCAGCAAAGAAGTTTTTCCGGTCGGAACTGGAGCGAATTACAGAAGGATATAGTCGGCTCGAAAATCGTGTTAACTCAATAGGGTATCGGATTGGTGAATCAGAATACCAAATGGGGAACACTATCTTCTGCAACGACACTGAAAGTACGCAAGAAGCCTACATTGAAGAAATCAGAGATATTCTTTACGGCGAAGGACTATCTCGCTTCGGGCTTGCTTTCGCAGAATTCCGTTTGTATGAGCAGATAGTTGAAGACTTGAAACTATACGTATCGAAATTGTGAAAGTTCCGCAAAAAGATCCTCACCACAACCCGTTCCATATTGGCGAAGCAACTGCGAGGGAACATTTCGACATGCTTATTTTTACCTGACCTCACCACGCGCTTTCGGCAGTACGGCAGTACTGCCGCTAGATTCGCTAATCCGGCTAATGTTAAGATCGTCACCCGGAGATTCGCAGGGTTAACAAGTTTTGTAGAGGGTTTACATTCCCCTCGGCCTCACGTATCACTTAAGGGGGTTCTATGTTGAAATGGGTCGTCATTTTGGTTTTTCTTGGGCCTTTAGGCCGAGCACTTAGACCATCCATTTTTAGAATTTATGGTTGATATCTCCGTCCTGTTTGTTTTTATTCAAATATACAGACAATACCGAGCCAAAAAACAGGCACGAGCTGAGTATCAAAAGGCCTATGGACCCCATGAATGATATCCCCGATCGCAACAAGTTAGCCAAAATTTGGCAAGATATCTTACACTTCACAGACCACACGCAAGACATCTTTGGTTCCTACGCTG
>CAIXPS010000575.1 GCA_903921365.1 uncultured bacterium
CTATGGCCTGGGTGCGGATGCGACAAATGCGGACGCAGTCGCGAAGATCTTTGCGGCCAAACAGCGTGCACTAAATGACCCGCTGATTGTACATTGTGCGCCGCCAGACAACTCTATTTTCATTGGCGAGTTTTGCGACCGCGATTTGCCTGCGCGCATGGGAAACATGGCGCCGCTTGTCCTGCGCCAGTTGCTGCAGGATGGGATCATCGGCGTGTTGACCAACACCCAGCGCCGTCGCGCGAATGCCCTTATCGGCAGTTTCTGGCCGGGGCCGCTCACCCTGGTGCTGCCGCGCGGCGAGCGCATTCCACTCAATGTGACCGCCGGTCTCGACACCGTGGCAGTGCGCATGCCGGCGCATCCGGCGGCGCTGGCATTGATCCGGCACAGCAGGGTCCCAATTGCTGCGCCGAGCGCCAATCGCTTCGGGCATGTCAGCCCCACGCTGGCGCAACATGTGCTCGACGATCTCGACGGGCGCATCGATGTCGTGCTGGATGGCGGGCCGACGCTGATCGGCGTCGAATCCACTGTGGTTGACCTGACCACGAGTGAGCCGATGATCCTGCGACCAGGTGGGCTGGCGCGCGCGGCTATCGAGGGCGTAGTGGGGTTTCTGCGCGTGCCGGAGCCGTCATCCCAGTCCCAGCCGGATGACGCCGCCAGTGCCTCGCCGGGGATGCTGACCAAACACTACGCCCCAAGGGCGCGTCTGCGCGTCGCCGCCAATACGGATGAGATGGTTCGGTTGTTCGCCCAGTATTCCGCCCAGGGGCAACATCCAGGACTGATGCTGACTGCGGCGCAAGTCATCGTGTGCGCCGAACTAGCGCCGCAATATGTGCTGGGCGATGATGTTGCAGCGGTCGCGCGCAACCTGTATGCCGGGTTGCGCGCGCTCGATCATGATGGTGTGGATATGATCCTGATCTGCGCGGTCGATCCCACTGGACTCGGTGAGGCTGTGGCGGATCGGCTCAACCGCGCGTCGCGCAGAGACTGAGCTGGGACAACCGCACTGGGGGCAACCGCAAGGCGCGGAGCGTGCCCCTACTGGCGTTGTGCGCCGCTATTTCTTCGGCGCTGGTGTGGGCGTATCATCCGGAGCCTGCACATCCATTGGCTTCAATGGCAGCGGGTTGGCGGGCGCAGTGATCGTCACGTTGGCGTTGAAGTCATACACGTGCATCGTTACGGCAAAGTCAGTTTTCTCGTCCGGCTTGTCCTTGCCAAGCGTCGTCACATCGAGCAGCACCTTGTGGATGAAACCGTCGTCGCACAGGGAGAATTTCACGTCCGCGGCGGAGATAGCCGAAAGGTCGTCGACGCCAGGGAGCGCGCCGGGGTTCAGTGCGCTGACGGCCTTCTTCGCCTCGCTCAAATCACCGCTGTATACATCGCACTTCTTGGCGTCAAGCGTCTCGGCGCCCGACTTCTTAAATGTGCTCAGGTCGGCATTGCTGTTGCCAAGCGCAATGAGGAAGTCGTTGACCTGGAAGGGCGGGGTGACCGCCTCGCTTTGATCAGACTCAAGCACATACCATTTGTCTTCGGTCGCGCCGAGCAGGCTGACCGGCCCATGCACATAGGCTTTGTCGCCCACCATGAGCGCCTCTATTCCTTTATCCACGTCAACGCCCAGTAGCGTCGTCAGAAAGCCCTTCAGCGTGTAATGTCCTTCGGCGCCCTTGAAGTCGCCCTTCAGGTTAAACAGCACTGTCTCCGGGTCGGGTTTAGTATCGTCACCCGAAAGCCCCAGGAAGCCCTTACCCTTCATCTCCAGATCGGCGCGGTAGGACTTGACGCCGACGACCTTCTGGATCGCAGTAAATAGCGCGCTGGATTTGGCCGGCTCCTTCAGCGAGGGGGCTGCCGTCGGGGCGGTGATCGTCGCGACTTCCGGTGTGGCGGTAGCAGCAACGATGGGCGTGGGGGCCGGCGCCTGGGTTGATCCAGGATTTTCGGTTGCGCCTGGTTTCGATGTGGCTCCCGGTTGTGCTGTGGCTGGCGCAATGCCCGCAGATAGACCGCCATCGCAGGCTGCCAGCAGCACGATGGTGAAGACGAGCGGAACAGACATCACCAGTTGTTTACACTTCATCATGGTTCTTTTTCCTTTTGGCCGTCGCCAATTTATGGCGTCTATTATCATCGCACAGGAGTGGCCGGACGGCTGCCTACTTCCGGCATGTGCTCCAGTTGACCAGACTCGCCCGCCACCAGTCTGCCAGGTATACCGGCACGTTGGGCGTGTCCACCAGTTCGCTGGTCACGAGCGTGCCAATCCCGATCTTCTTTAACAAATCGACATCCACCGACAAGGGCGACGACACGTTGCCCCAGCGCGTGACCATGAATGGCGACCGATCGCCGACGTGGTTCACGCTGAGCGTGGTCGTGTTCACGACGCCTGCGTTCAACCCATACACGATGTTGCCCCCGCTGAGCGGTTGGTTGATCGCAGCGTCGGCTTCAAACAGCCATGCGGGGTTGTTCACCAGGATGATGTTGTTTGAGCGAAAACCGCGCGCCACATCCACCAGTCGCTGGGCGATGCTCTTCTGCCGCGCCGGCGACACGTCCTTCATCCCGTTGTACAGATCGAACCACACGCCGCCGTTATTGTTCAGATAGTCCACTTCGAGGCGCACCCAGTCCTCGGCGTCATCGACCATGTCGTCGACGGGGTCGGTAATGGTCGCATCCCACGACAGGATGACGATCATGCCGAGATCGTTGGCCAGGCGCACAAACGGGACGACCTTGGCCGGGACGAAGGTGGGCGTCAACTCCTTCACGTTGATCGCCAGTCGCACGACGCGCGCGTTTCCGCCCGCCAGGTCGCTCAAGCGGGCATCCCACTTATAACCGCTGTTCTCCATTACGGTCAGTGTGGGCAGGTTGGCGCCGTGCAGCACGACGCGTTTGCCGTTGGGGGTGTCGATGTTTTTCCCCTCGACGCGTAGATCGCATTGCCAGCCGGTGGGTTGCGGCGTGCTGGTGGGGCCGGCGGTTTGTGTCGCCGATGTTACGGCGGTGGGCGGCGCTTTAGCCGCATTGCGTCCGCACGCGCTCAGCACGATAAGCAGCGCCAGCGCCGTGGGCAAGGCCAATCCCCTCTTCAAGTGTTGCATGTGTCCTATTATCATGCGACTTAAGCGTAAAACGGTTGCGAAGGCGTTCATGAGAAAACTCTCACGCTTTCGTCTATCCGTCTTTCATCTTCGCGCAGCATGATCTAGAAGAGAATCCCCAGTTCTCATCTTCCTTCACAGGCAGCCCTGCCGTGAGGATTTCGGTGACGTCCCTGGATGGCGGTCCGGGGACGTTTTTTTATTGAGAAGTGCTGGTCGGTGCAACGGTGCGTTGATTCGCTTGACCGTCGCTGCCCCCGCTTGATCACTTGATGCTCTATGACCTGCAATGGCGGCATCACCGGCAGATCAATCACTTCCCGTCGACGCGCTACACTCTGCCCGCTCAATCTGTAGTGACAGTCTGGACAGTGCTCCAGTGCGCGCTTTCGTATCTTCGTTGGCGTCATTCTCTTCCGCGCCGCATTCTGCTCATCAAGTCAAGGAGTATCACTATGCTATTCATGAGTCGGTCGTTCCACTGGCTGACCGCTTTCACAGAACCTCATACCGACGGAAAATGGGACACGATGTTGTGAGACATGACAGTTACTATAATGAACAACCGAGGAAAAAAGCTAGCGTTGACCGTCGAATTGAACTCAGATTTCCACATCGTGGTCAGCGGTCAATTGGATGTCCTCAAGGCAATCGGCATAGTCGATGAGCGCCTGATCGCGCGACAGGGATCGGGTGAGATGATCGGCGAGATGAGTCTGCTCAACCCCGATGGCCTGCGCACTGCCTCCGCGCGGGCGCATTGTGACGTGTGCTTGCTGGAACTCTCGCGCGACGGCTTCAATCGACTGCTTAATCGTTATTCGTTGCTCGCCTATGAGATGGTGCGGGTCATAAGCGCGCGCCTAAAAACAGCACATGACGCCACGATCCACGATATGCAACTCAAGAATCGAGAGTTGCAACAGGCGTACGAAAACCTGCAGGCTGCACAGCAGGAACTGGTCGAAAAAGAGTGGCTGGAACGTGAAGAAGTGGGGCACGAGATACAGATGAGTCTGCTGCCGAAACAGATGTCGGCGCTGACGGGCTTCGACTTTGGGGCGCGGCTGGCGCATGCGCTCCTGCATGCCGAGGCAACCCGGGGCGGCACACCGCGCGAGGTGCTGCAATCGACCAACCGGCATCTTCTCGCGATGAACGCCAATGAACTGTTTGTCACGGTGATCTATGGCGTGCTGGACGGTAACAATCGGGAGTTCACCTTTGCGCGAGCCGGCCATGAGGTTCCGTTGCTTTGCGATGGTCAAGGCGCCCCTATCCTGATTGAACAGCGGCATGCGATGCCGCTGGGCATATGGGATGATATCGCTCTCGATGAACAGACGGTGATCCTTCCGCCAGGAGGAATGCTGTTGCTTTACACCGATGGGGTGACCGATGCGCGAAATCGCGAAGGCGCGTTCTTTGGGATAGAGAATCTGCGCGCAACGCTACGCGCATCCTCAGCCATGCGGGCGCAACAGTGCTGCGATACGATAATGCAGCGCATGGCGGACTACAGCGGTGGAGGTCCCCAGGATGACGATATCACCGTTGTCGTGGTTCATGCCAGCGGCTGAGTGACTTGCTGGATCAGGTCGCTCGGCTTGTGTGTCGCGCGATCAGCGCCTGCATCAGCGTAATAGCCGCCTTGATCGCCTGCCCGCCCAGCGGATCCTGCCCCATGTCCGCAAAGGCGGCCTGTCCCATATACAGCCCGCCGCAGGTGAGCAGGTTAATGCGCACTGTTCCGGCTGGCGGCGCGGGCGGTCTGGGTTGTTCCCACAAGCCGATGTGAGGGATGATCTCCTGACCCTGCGACAGCAGCCGGTCGATCAGTTTGTCCATTTCCGGCTCCGCAATATCCCACACGACGCCGGCGCCGCTGTAGTTGAAGTAGCGCGCTGAGTGATCGGCGTAGGCAGCGACAATATCCAACCCATTTTCGAGCGCAGCCTCCACCACAACCCCTTTGATCTCGCTGGCGATATCGGCTGGCGGGAAGGAGCCCAGTTGGCGCAGGCAATACCAGGCCTGCAGATAAACGCGCGACTCGAGGCGTTCCAGGTCCAGCACCTTTTCGAGTTCGACGATGGCGCCAAACGAGTCGCCCTGCTGGTGTCGCTGGTGGGCTACCGCGAAATGCGCCCAGGGCGAATCGTCGCCTGTCCTGGCCGCGAACGATGCAATCATTTCGAGTGACAGGTCGCCGAATAACAGGTCTCGGATGCTGAGCTGCGCGTTGGAGTTAGACATATGTTGGAGTAATTATATGAACACTATAATCAGGCACTATGGCGAGAACGATGACCCAGTCGAGTAAGACAAGTAAAGATGCAATCAAGGCAAATGCCGACAGAAGCAAGCCGCGGGTTATGCGCGTTGCCACACCGGTATATGATCGCCATATCGAAGTTTCTGAGGATCTTCGCGGTGGAAAACCACGTGTCGCAGGCCGCCGTATTGCGGTGGAGGACATTGTTGCGATGCACCTGTACCACGGTCAGACGATTCAATACATCATTGATAACTACAAGCTGACGCCGGCGCAGGTCTACGCCGCTCTGACTTATTACTATGATCATCGCGATCAGATAGACCAAAGCCTGACGGATGGCGTAGCCCAGTATGAGCGTAACAAAGCCGCACGCGTTTCACTTGTAGCCCAGAAGCAAGCAGCGTTAATGGCGCCATAAACGGCAATCATCTCACTCCATGCCTGACAACATCGAACGCATTCGTTTTCATCTGGATGAAAATGTTGACCCCGTGGTCGCGGTCGCACTACGTCGCGTCGACATCGATGTGACAACAACACAAGAGTCACGTTTACTCCACAAGCCTGACTTATTGCAACTCGATTTTGCTCGCATGGAGAATAGAATGCTGGTCACACATGATGAGGATTTTCTGGTCATTGCGAATTTGACTACAGATCATCCGGGAATTGCCTATTGTCACATCAGGGCACGCTCGTTGAAGCAGATTGCCGATGCTTTGGTTTTAATCCATGCAGTGCTTACGCCTGATGAAGTGCGTGGGAAGGTGGAGTTCATCTAGACCCGATTTGTCCTGATTGTGACGCACAGATATAACGCGACGAGACACGGTATGCAAAACGAACCATCCGATAGCACAGCGCAACCCCTCACGCCGGAGTGGCTGACTAAGGTGCTACGCCGGCACAGCGCGCTTCCGCAGGGTCGGGTGATCGACATGCATATCGCCACAGAAGATTCATACACCGCGACCATCACCCGGCTGCGACTGGACTATTCGCCCGATGCGCCGCAAAGCGCCCCGATGCAAGTGCTGCTCAAGCAGTCGCGACACGAATCCGCGCAGAGCGTCGTAGGCGCCGAGCAACGCCAGCATGAGGTCGACTTTCATAATCGCGTAGCCGCGCAGATGCCGGATGCGTCATTCCCGCGCTGTTACTACGCGGCTTACTCAGCAGAAACAGGCGCCAGCCGCCTGCTCTTCGACGATGTCTCTGAAACGCACTTTGCCGCGCCCTCGTCTGTGCCGCCGGGCAGGCTGAACTGCGACCGCGCCATTGATGCGCTGGCTGCTTTCCACGCGTTCTGGTGGGACAATCCCGCATTGGCCGAGATGGCATCCTTGCCGGACGCCGAATCAATCGCGAGCGACATCGCCGGCATGCGAGATCATTTCCCAGGCTTCGCTGACTTCGCCGCCGAACGACTCACGGCGCCACAACGACATGTATATGACGTTGTGCTGGAACAGTTGCCCCGCCTGCTTGGCCGAGTGACGTCGGGCAAGCACCTGACGCTCATTCACGGTGATGCCAACCTCTCCAACATACTGCTCCCGCGCGATGCCGATTGCGGCAAGGGACTCATCATCGACTGGCAACTATGGGGAATCAGCTTCGCCGCACACGATCTGGCGCACCTGATTGCGCTGCACTGGCAGATGGATCGCCATCGCGCGCTGGAGCGCGAGTTGCTGAAGCGCTACCACGACCAGTTATTGCAGCACGGCGTCGCTGACTACGATTGGCGCGCGTGCTGGGACGACAACCGGTTGGCGGTTATTCTGAGAGTGCTCTTCATGCCGATGTGGTTCTGGACAAGCGGCGCGCCGCTCGCATCCGTCTGGGTCAGTCTGGAGCGCGCCACGGCGGCATTTACAGACCTGGACTGCGCTGAGTTGCTGGCTGGATAAAAGCTAACGGTTCTGGTCAGCATACTTCCACCAGAGATACGTTGCGATCACGCCTGCCATACCGGTCAAGAACACGATCAAGTAGCTCACCAGAGTTAGAGCGCTCTTCCCCTGCGCCAATAGCCCTGGCACAGCCCATGGGAAGTATTCGCCCCACCCGGCGAGAGCCAATATGTTGGTCATAATCAGCGTGAGAAATGCCACGCCGATGGGCAACAGGTAACCGCGCCCTACGCTGGCAAAGAACGCAAACGGCAGGACAACCACTATGACCAGGAAGCCCGTAATCGCCACAATGACACTCCCTTGCAGTGCGACGCCGATCGACCCTCCCGGGAGTTGCATAACCGCACCGGTGATAAGGCCGGCAATCAGGATGATGAGGCTCAATCCGGCCGCCCAGACCGCCACCACCAGGAATTTTGCCGCCAGAATGCTTGAACGTGGCACCGGCACGGCCAACAAGTCTTTCACCGTGCCATCGGAGAACTCACGGCCAAATACCCAACTGATGATGATGACGAACAAGAGGAATCCAGCTGCGGCAATGATCACGCCGGTCAATCCCAGGTAGGCCGGCCAATCGGTTGCAGCATAAGCTATCAGGTTGGCCTTGGCGCTGATCAGCCCAAGCTTCTGAGAAATGTCCGAATTCCTTGCGACGAAGATCAGGAAAGCGATTCCTAACGGCATAAACAGCGACCCCAGAGCGGTCCACAGGGGCATTCTGGAGCGCATGGCCTTGCGCCACTCGATCCAGATCATATCTGACAGGTTATTCATGTTGCAGTCCTCCGTCCATTCCAACCAGCCTGAGGAAGTACAGCTCCAACTCCTCTTCCTCAACCATCAACTGAGTGGGTGGGGTCCCGGCCTTGACGAGGAGGCAGTTGATGTCGTCAGGGTGTTCAACGGCAGCGGCGTTTTTGAGTTCTATGCTTCCGTCCTTCTGGATTTCGGCCGGTTGCCCGGCGGCGATCAACACCTGGCAGGCCGACACAACGTCCCTTGCGCGCAATAAAAGTCGCTTCTTCCGATTCTGTTCCAACTCGTCGATATTCAATTCCTGGAGCAGCCTCCCTTTGTGAATAATCCCTATCCGCTGGGCAAGCCGTGAGACTTCTGCCAGGATGTGGCTCGACATGAAGACCGTCACGCCCTGTTCGCGCGTCAATTCCAGCAGAAGCTCGCGTATCTCGACAATCCCTGCTGGATCCAGGCCGTTGGCGGGCTCGTCCAGCAAAAGCAGTTTGGGACTATGTAAAAGGGCCTTGGCCAATCCCAGCCGTTGGGTGTTGCCTTGAGAAAGGTTGCCGGCCCGCCGATCCGCATATTCGGCCAACCCCATGCGTTCGATGATCCGACCTACTGCCTCGTGTGGAGTTCCTGGATGTAAGCGCCGGGCAACCTCCAGATTTTCAGTGACTGTTAACTCCGCATAGCAGTGCGGCGTCTCCACCAGATACCCGACCGATTCCCAGGGTTCCCGGTTGCCCAGGCGCACCCTGGTTTGAAGCACCTGCGCATACCCGGTGGTAGGTTTGATCATCCCAAGCAACATACGGATGGTGGTGGTTTTCCCTGCGCCATTCAGACCCAGAAAAGCGTATATTTCTCCCTCGGCGACCCGCAAAGATAGGCGCTCGACGGCCCTGACATCTCTGTAGCATTTCCCGAGGTTCTCTGTTTCAATCGCCAGGTTCATTTGGGTTTCCTTCTTCTGAATCTTCTGAAACGGCGCGGCCTTCTTCGTGTTCCGTAAACGCTTTTGGCGTGCCGAATCAGCTTTCCTATATAACACTATACGTTTTACCGGTTGCAGAGTGTCATCTCACAGATCATGTCCTGCCGCGCGAACCGCCCTATAATCTGATCAGTCAAAACACAAGAGGTAAACCACCATGGCGATTGTCTACGGCACGCAACGTTGCGTGAGTGAGTGGAGTTATACAGCGGCGCGTCAAACCGCCAATCCGTTCCGCGACGTCGATCTCGATGTTGTGTTCACGCATGAGGACGGGCAGACCTGGAGCGTGCCCGCGTTCTGGTCAGGCGGGCAGACGTGGCGTATCCGCTTCGCGCCGCCGCTGGCAGGGCGCTATGTCTTCCACACCGAGTGTTCGAATCCGGATGACGCCGGGCTGCACGGGCAGACGGGCGAGGTTATCGCCGCCGCATATGAGGGCAACCACCCGCTGTACCAGCATGGGCCGGTGCGCGCCAGCGCCGATGGACATCGCTTTACGCACGAGGACGGCACGCCGTTCTTCTGGCTGGCCGACACGTGGTGGATGGGGTTTACCAAGCGGCTGACCTGGCCGGGTGACTTCCAACTGCTGGCCGCTGACCGTCTCGCGAAGGGGTTCACCGCCGTTCAGATTGTGGCCGGCATGTACCCCGATATGGACTGGTATGACGAGCGCGGCGCAAACGAGGCCGGTTTCCCGTATGATAAGGAACTGACCTGCATCAACCCCGCCTACTACGACACGGCAGACCTGAAGGTGCAATATCTGGTGCACGCCGGGCTGATGCCGTGCATCGTCGGCTGCTGGGGTTACTTCGTGACATGGATTGGCGTCGAGCGCATGAAGAAGCACTGGCGCTACGTCATCGCGCGCTGGGGCGCCTACCCCGTGGTGTGGTGCCTGGCCGGCGAGGGCACGATGCCTTACTACCTGTCCAAGACACACGAGCAGGACGCCGTCTTCCAACAGGAGGCTTGGACTGAACTGGGGCGCTACGTGCGCACGGCTGATTCGATGCGCCGGCTGATCACGATTCACGCCGGCGGCAACGGCATCGGGCGGGATAACGTCAACGACGACAGCGTGCTTGATTTCGACCTGCTCCAGACCGGCCACAGCGGCTACGACAGCATCTCCAACACGATCAAGATCATCAACTCGCAGGTAGTGCGTGAGCCGGCCAAGCCGGTGATCGATGGCGAGGTGAACTACGAAGGATTCCTGTACGGCAATTTCGACGAAGTGCAGCGGCTGGCGTTCTGGGGTTGCATGCTGGCGGGCGCGGCCGGCCACACCTATGGCGCGAACGGCATCTGGCAGGTGAACACGCGCGAGAAGCCTTACGGCCCTTCGCCGCACGGCAACACCTGGGGCAACCGTCCGTGGGATGAGGCCATGCGCTTGCCAGGGTCTGGTCAACTGGGGCTGGGCAAGCGTTTGCTGCAACGCTACCGCTGGTGGGAATTTCAGGCGCACCAGGAATGGGTGACTCCCGCGGCAACCCCGGAGAATCCGTGGCTGCATTATGCGGCGGGCATACCGGGCAAAGTGCGCGTGATCTATATGTACGGGCAGGTATGGGGACGCAAGGTGCATGTCCAAGGCATTGAGTCGGATGTCCAGTACCGCGCATACTTTATGAACCCCTCCACAGGTGAGGAGTATCCGCTGGGCGATGTCGTCGCTGAGGCGGACGGGAGTTGGCTGATCCCACAGCAACCCGAAGTGCACGATTGGCTGCTGGTGATCGAGAAAGCAGAGTAATACTCCGTATAGAGGAAGCCGGTATGAAAGCGAAATACACAAGGGCAGCGCCCTTTATGGCAGACAAGATGGCACTGCCCGTGGGTAATGTGGAAACTGCTATCCCGTTTTACGAAAGGATTTTGGGATTTCATGTTGTTTCGCGGCAGGATTCGCCGTGTAAATCCGCCGTCCTCGCTAGAGACGGCATTCAGATAGGCCTGGCCGAGAACGGGAGCGACCCTACCCAGGACGGATGTTTCTTCGAGATCGACAATGCCGAAGCAGCCTTCGCGGAACTGAAGTCGAATGGCCTGGAAAGAGAAGAGGCTGGCTTCCGCATTGACCAGCACGGCGACAAAACATTCAAGGTCTTTTTCGTTGTGGCGCCGGACGGGCTGTGTTACTGTCTTGGCGAACGACAGAGTTGAAAACCGCTTCGGCCCTTTGCTCGATTCCCAGCAACGCCGCATCTTGCGCTCCATGACGAAGCTGCCTGGCTCCAGGAAGGCGGTGTAGTACACGCTCCATCTGGCGCTGGCGCGGTGATCGTTACGGCGTGGGCGGCGTCGCACGTCGGAATCGGTTCACTCAAATGCAAATCGATGCGCCAGAAACAGCTTTGTACAGGTATCCACCACTGTCTCGTCATAATAGACGCCCCGGTATTTGCCTATTTCCTCCAAGGCCGTATTGACGCCAAGCGCTGGGCGATATGGCCTGTGTGACACCATGGCATCCACGACATCGGCCACTGCCAGTATCTTTGCCTCCAGCAGAATATCGCGCCCTGTCAGTCCCAACGGATAACCCGACCCATCGAGCCGTTCGTGATGCTGTTGCACCATTTGTGCAACCGGCCATGGGAAATCGATCTTGCTCAGGATCGTATAACCGACATCGACGTGTGTCTTGACTATCATGTACTCGACCGCCGTCAGCCGGGTCGGCCTGTTGAGAATGTCGCCCGGAATGCCCAGTTTTCCAATATCGTGCACCAGCGCAGCAATCTCCACCCCCTCAACCCCATTCTCAGTAAACCCCATCTCTTTTGCAATGGCAGACGCCAGAGAGGCAACGCGGGTCTGATGCCCGGAGGTGTAAGGATCCCTGATTTCGGTTGCCGATGAAAGCGCATTGATGGCGCCTCGCAATGTCTGACGCAGCTTGGCATAGCCCTGTAAGAGCTTCTCTTCAGCCTGCTTGCGCTCAGTAATATCCTGCACAGTGCCGTACAACCTGAAGACATGACCCGTATCGTTTTGAACCGCAACTCCTCGATCGGATATTGTGCGAACGCCGCCATCCGGGCGCACTATTTCAAGTTCCATGGCATAGGGTTCACCGGTGGTCAGCGCCCGTTCGACATGCTGTATCACAAACGCCCAGCTTTTGGGCGTATAAATGACAACCTGTTCCTTGTAGCTCGGGGCAGGCACATTCGGGGACCAACCCATGATGCGATATAGCTCATCCGACCAGATCGTTATATCGTTATCGACGTCCCAATCCCAACTTCCCACTTGTGCCAGGCGCTGTGTTTCCTTAAGCTGTGCCTGGCTCATGCTAAGCGCCTCCTCCAATTTTCCTGGGGCGGTGTTAGCAATCGTATGCGGAAATGTGTCACTAACTCGTTGCTCACTATTCATTGTGCACCTGTAAGATGATAGACCGATGCCTGATACCTTAATTGTGCACCAATTCCATTGTTTTAGTGGAGCCGAATCCCGTACACCCGCCCGTCGCCGCCGGCCGCATGGTTTTCGCTTACTACCGCAGCCACCACGCCGGTCTGGAAGAAACTGAGTTCAATCACCGCGATTTCAATCGTGGGTTTTGGCTTTGGCGTTCGCCGCGTCTATGGCTGCGCGGATGGCTTCGTCAATGCGCGGGCCGTGGCGTTTGAAGCCGAGCTCCGCCATCATCTCGTCCTCGATCACATCGGAGGTCTTCAATAACCCGTCTGATTGAATCCAGCGCGCGAGTGCGACAAGTTCGGTTTGCCGGTACTCGCCAATGGTAGGGCGCTTTGGCACGTTGGGCCGCTGTGCGCGCTGCGGCAAGGGGGATTCGGGTTGTGCAGGCGGCGCGACTTGCGCGACTGCGGGCGGAGGAAGCGGAGCGGGTGAGTTCTTAGCCAGTGTGACGCTCGCTTCTTCAGCCGCGCGCTGGTCATAGCGTTTCAAGGCTAGATCGTATGCAGCCATGACGCGTTCGATCTCTTTGTCTCTCCTGAAGAACCAGTCGGTGGACCAAATGCGCAGGAACGACCAGCCCAGTGCTTCGAGTTGTTGCTGGCGCAGGCGGTCGCGATCGCGCGCGGTTGATGCAGAATGATAACTGGCCCCGTCGCATTCGATCGCGAGGACGAAGCTGCCCGGATGTTCGGGATGCTGAACCGCAAAGTCGATACGATAACCGGACACACCCCATTGCGGCACAAGGTGCAGTCCCTTGGCAGTCAACGCCTCTTTTACATCCTGCTCGAACGGATTCAGATCAACATTCCCGCTCTGCCGGGCAGTTAGAGTGGTTCCCTGACTGGCCGCATACTCCAGATACAGCCTGAGCAACTCGACGCCGCGCGCCTTCGTCCGGTTCGGGTCCATGTCGGTGTGGCTGAATGAGGACACGAGCGCAAGCCGCACACGCGCGCGCGTCACAGCGACGTTGAGGCGCCGCTCTCCGCCCTCTTGAAGCAGCGGGCCGAACCGATAGGGCAGCTTGCCATTCTGGTCTTTGCCATACCCGACGCTCAAGAGGATTGCATCGCGCTCATCGCCTTGCACCCGTTCGAGGTTTTTGATGAAAAACGGCTCATTATGCCCCGATGCGAAGAAGTCATCGAGCTCGGGATATAAAGGCAACTGATGATCCAGTTCATCCTGGATGCGCTGGGCATGTCGAATGCCAAGTGTGATTACGCCGAGTGACTCGTGTGGACGGGTGCGGGCGTGCTCCAGGATCATCTCGACGACCCGGCGGGCTTCCGTTGGATTACTGCGCGTGACGTCCGCCTGAACCCGTTGGTCGGCAGGGTCAGGCGGCACAAGCACATGCGACAAGACATGGTCGCCGCCGACGCTGGGGAATGTGATCAGCCGGTTGGCGTAGATGTGTTGATTCGAGAACGCGATCAAGGACTCATCGCGGCTGCGGTAATGCCAGTTCAACCACCAGCTTCCGCTCATTGCGCTCATCAAATCGAGCAGGCTCTCGAAGCCCTCTGTGGTGAGTTGCTCCTCGTTGTCATCGTCTCTGTCCGGCTCCTCAGAAGCGAAGAACCGCGTCGGCGGCAGTTGGTGCTTGTCGCCAGCGACGACGACGTGCGTGGCGCGCATGATGGCGGGCGCAGCGTCCTCAGGTGGAATCTGGCTGGCCTCGTCAAACAAGACGATGTCGAAGACCTTGTGGTCGGACGCCAGCAGCTGGCTGACCGAGAGCGGGCTGGCCATCCAGCACGGGCATATCGCAGTGAGCACATCGGGCGCGGACGCCAGCAGCTTGCGCAATGGCATCTGGCGGCGTTTCTTTTCCAACTCGCGCTTCACCAGGTGTAACTGTTCCGGGTGCTGGTTGAGCGTGGCGATGGCGCGCTCGGCATGCATGCGCTGCACGCGATCCACGGCTACGGACACGCGCCGCCGATCGAGCTCCTTGAAGTCGCTGACGAAGGTGTTGTAGGTGTTGCCGATGAAACCGGATAGGCCCGTCTCCTGAGCGAGCGCCTTGTCCATGCACGATGCGACCCAGGCATACTCAAATTGCTCCGGCCAGAAGTCGGGGTTTGACTTGTCCGTCGCAGCGTCCTTGAAGAATGCGCCGCCACCCAGCCGCTCGATCTCGGCGCGAATCTCGTTGGCGCGCGGCAACTGATAGGGCGTCACTGAGTCGGCGTCCAGCTCACTGAACACCTTGGTCAGATCGGCATAGTCGCGCGTCTCATGCCCATTGATCAGCCGCGAGGTAAATGGCAGCACTGCCAGCACCTCGTCATTCAGCGCCTCGTGCTGTTTGGCCAGCGATTCAAATAAGGGCAGTTTGTCCGGAATGGGCAGTTCCCCTGAATTCTTACGCCAGACTTGCTGAAGGCACAGCGCCTCTGTGACATCCTGCAATATCTGGGCTGCGCCGGTCGATTCGGGTTCCACTTTGCGACACCGCCGGACATCTTTCAACGC
>CAIXPS010000576.1 GCA_903921365.1 uncultured bacterium
GAGCTGATGGAACAAGCGCGCAAACCAGAGCAGCGACTGGCGGTACCGCTCCGGCGAGGGGAACAGCGGCAGATCGCACCCCGCCATATCGGCGCCTTCCAGGCGTTCGATGATCTCGCCGTAGGCCTTGCGCGCCTCAATAGCTGACCATTTCCGCCGTGGGTAGTGCCCCCAGCCCGGCACGACCTCGAAGGCCTCGAATAGTTCGCCCAGGCGCTCGTTTTCCGCGCCGAAGACCCTGCGGCAGAACTCGCGTGAGACGAGATCGGGGTCGCGATCCGGATCGATGGTCGCTTGACCGGCTGCGTACAGGCACAGATGGCTGAGCATTGGCGACATGGTGTAGGACATCGCGCCATAATACGGTGCAACGGCGTATTCCTCGCGCCTGCGGCTGAATATCCGCGGAAGCCGCCAGTGCGGATGCACCACCAGTTCCCCTTCCGCCACGGAGTAGTCCCAACTGGCAACGGGGTGGCTTTTTGCGATCTCGCGCACAAAGGGGCGCGCATCCCCGCCCATCGTGCAGTCGGCGTCGGGGCTGAACCCCAGGTTGATTCCCACGATCATGTCTCCGGGGAACTGCGGGAGGCGCTGGATGAAGTCGGCCATCGAGCGCTTCGCCCGGTCGGGCGTGCCATTCCAGATATGGACGCGCTTTTGGGCTTCGCTGTATGCGAGCATGCTGGCGAAATAGCCGTCCCATCCTTCCATCCGCAGCATATCGTCGCCCCAGCCGGTGAACGGCGTGCCCCACGTGCCGAGTTCGACGACGGCGCGCGGGTTCTCCTGCGCTACGATTTCAGTCAGCTCCAGGGCGAGATCGAGAAAGGTGTTGTGGTCGCAGCCATTGCGGTTGCAGCCGCCCGGGTCGCCTGGAAAGATGCCCACGATATCAGCGCCTTTCATGACGGCCGCCCACTTTCGCCACAGCTTCAGAATCAGAGCGCGATCCGCCGGGTCGTTGGGGCAGGCAAGATACCACTCGTGCCCGATCGTGTTGGGGGCCAGGATGTATTTGAGCATCAGCCCCTTGTCATGGGCGATGTCGATGACCTTCTCCATCGTGGCCGCGAAGCGCGTGAACACCTCGTCCTCAGCCAATGCGGACTTGTACAAGGTCGGCTCCAGCCAGAACTCGAAACAGTTGAAGCCGAACGACTTGATCATGTCGAAAAGGGCGCCAAACTCGCCCGGCCCCCAGCCTCCACCGGCTTCGGGGCTGGTCATGTTTACATTCCAGCTATTCAGCAGGTGTGAGGCAAAGTTGACGTAATACGACCTGAGTGCGTAAGCAGGCTGTTTGTTCACCAGTCCTCCTGACAATCTGTAGCTGTTAATCAACCTGCATAACGCATCCGAACCTGCGCCTCACGCGCCTGCGCTCGCGCCCATGCGCGCGGGAACCGGGGATTGGCAGCCACGTTGGAACCGGGGATGTATGGGAATTGCTTTTCCAGATCGGGCATTAGCGTCTTCCCAAAGCCCGGTACGTCGGGCAGCGTGATCACGCCGTTCACGGGGCGATAGGGTTCGGTGAACAATGCTTCGCGGAAGGGGTTGGGGTACATGAAGAACTCGCACATATGGCCGCTGCGTGCGCCAGCGACCAGGTGGACATTGCACATGGTTCCAAGGCTGGAACTCCAGTTGTGGGGCACGAGCTTCACGCCAGTGGCCGTAGCGACGCGCGCAATTCGCCAGTTCTCGCTGAGGCCGATGATGAAGCTGTCGGACTGCACCGCGTCGTAGATGCGCTGCTCCAGCCACGGGCGCGCCTCGGCCAGGCTGTGGAAGCGCTCGCCGCCCCACAGCATGACCCTGGGCATGGCTGCCTTGATCCGCAAGTAGTCCTCGAACTGCGTCGGCCCCTCGTCGCCCATGGGTTGCTCAAAGAACAGGAAATTGAGGTCGTTGATGATCGGCGCGATCTCCATGCATTGCTCGAAAGTCCAGGAGTCATAGCCTTTTTTCTCAAGGCCAAGCTTGAAATCGGGGCCGACCGCCTCACGCAACTTGCGGCACACATCGCCCAGCCGTGCCGGTGTGATGCCAGCTTCCTCCCAGTCCGTGCCGGGACGCCATTTGAAGGCGTCGAAGCCCATCGCCTTGTAGCGAAGGGCCTCTTCGATCAGCGCATCGACACCATAGGGTTTGCCGTCACCTTTGTCGTAATACGTCCACAACACACCGCCGCTGGCGTAGACATGCACTTGCGGGTTTGGCGGGTTATCGACAGCAAGTAACTGATAGACCGGCTTGCCCTTCACTCTGCCGATGATGTCCCAGCACGCCACATCCAGCCCGGTCGGCAGACTGGTTCCGACAAGATCAAACGGATTCTTACCCAACAGATGGGAATGATCCGTCGGCCCGTTTACATCGCCGGGGCCAATGCCGATGATGCCCTGATCCGTGAAAACCTCGACGATGGCTACGTCATACTTGGTGAGCACAACGGGACCGCATTCATGGACATACGAGCCGTCGGACGGTTTATAGGTCAGACGCGTGGTTTTAACACCCGTGATTTTGATCGGTTCACGAACGATGTTAGGGAGTTGCGGATCGACTGTCAAAGGCGAGTCATCGCCGGGCGTTTTATTCGTCATATGCATGTCATACCTTATGTTTCTTAAGCGACGTGTAGTTCTACCACCTGGCGGAAATGGAAACCATAAATGGCCAGGGTGATCGCAACGGGGAACAAGCGCGGTCGGCGGAACAACGTCCAGAAAAACAAGCGCCAGTACTGGGCGCGTTCGACGCCGCGTATCCCCAGTTGAGTGATGGATCGCGCAAGCGCCAGGATGTACTGCGGCTCCAGTTGGATCCTGACCTTGGGCGGTTTGTACTCACGCAGAAACGTCATGACGCGCTCATAGTAAGGCTGCGGGGCGTAGATCTGGCTCAGGAGCTTGCGATACCCTTCGCGCAAGGTCTCAAGACCCATCGCGGGGATGATGTTGGTTGATCCATCCACGTTATCGCCGGATATATTATCCGCAACCAGGCGGCCTTCCTTACTCATGCGGTCGAACAGGCGCGTTCCGAGCGGCGCCTGCAACAGCCCGACCATCGCGGTCACGATGCCGCTTTTCTGGATGAAATCAATCTGCTGCTGGAATATCGAGGTCGTGTCATGATCAAACCCGACGATAAACCCGCCTTGCACCTGCAGACCGGCGCGTTGAATCCGCTTGACGCTTTCGATCAGGTCGCGGCCTTTGTTTTGTGACTTGCTGCATTCGGTCAGGCTGTCTTCGTTGGGGGTCTCGATGCCGACAAAGACTGTGTCGAACCCTGCTTCCGCCATGAGTCGCAACAGTTCCGGATCATCGGCCATGTTGATCGAGGCTTCTGTGTTGAACGCCATGTTCCCTTTGCCCTTTCGCCACTCGATCAACGCCGGCAGAACCTCTGTCTTGATCTGCTTTTTATTGCCGATAAAGTTATCGTCGACGAAGAAGATGTTCTTGCGCCAACCCAGGGCGTACAGGCCGTCGAGTTCGGCGATGAGCTGCGCAGCGGTTTTGGTGCGGGGGCGATGACCCAGCAGAGATGTGACATTGCAGAAATCGCAATTGAAGGGGCAGCCGCGCGAGAACTGGATGCTGACTGTATCGTAATGCTTGAGACTCGCCAGTCGCCAGAGCGGGATGGGGGTTTGCTGGATGTCTGGGAACTCGGTGCTGGTATAGAGACGCTTGGCGCAGCCATTAGCAAGGTCTGCGAGGAACGGGGGCAACGTCAGTTCGGCTTCGTTCAACACGAAAGTATCCACCTCTGGAAACTGGTCGTGTTCCATGGTGAAGAGCGGCCCGCCAGCAACTACTTTCACGCCGTTTTCTTTACACCTGGAAATGATGGCGCGCGCCGAGTCGCGTTGCACGACCATGCCGCTGATGAAGACGTAATCGGCCCACGCCAGATCGGCCTGAGTCAAGAGGGTTACATTCAAGTCGACCAGGCGTTTTTCCCAGTCGGTTGGCAATAATGCCGCCACTGTTAACAGTCCCAACGGCGGCGTCCCGGCTTTCTTATGGATGAATTTCAACGCGTGTTTGAAACTCCAGAACGTGTCGGGGAATTCGGGGTAGACAAGCAGAATATTCATTGTTATGCACCATAGCCGAACTTTTACGGCTGTATTCAACTGCTTATGAGAAGCGTACATCAATGGAAACACCATGAACGGTGTTAGGATTCGTTGGGATTGTGCAACACCAGCCTGCCAACGCCAGACAGATTGCCGAGCGACTCGGCGCGACGCCGGGCGCCGTCGGCCATCATTTGCATGTGCTGGAGGAGTAAACCTTAGCGATATGAGCGCAGCAACCCCCTATAAAGCGCCGCCGAACGGCTGGCGCACCTTTCTGATCGTGTGGGTCACTCAGTCGGTGTCGGTAATCGGCAGTGCGCTGACCGGTTTTGCCATCACCATCTGGCTGACGACTGGTCTCTATCCCGATCCGTCGCAGAAAGGTGAACTGGCGTGGGCGCTGGCCGCGTTCAACCTCGCTTTCGCCATCCCTATCGTCTTCGGCGCGCCCATTGCCGGCGCCTTTGTCGACCGTTACGATCGCAAACGCACCATGATGGCGATGGATGTTCTCAACGGTTGCGTGAGCATTCTCACGGTTGCGCTGATTGCCGCGCGCCAGTTGACGGTGCCGTGGCTGATCGTCATTGCGGTGCTGACCTCGATCTTCAGCGCGTTTCACGGTGCGGCGTTTGACACGTCGTATGCCATGCTTGTGCCAGAGAACAAACTGCCGCGCGCCAATGGGATGATGCAGACGATCTGGTCGCTCTCAGGCGTGCTCGCGCCCAGCGTCGCCGCGATGTTGATCAGCCTGCCGTTGCTGGCACGCAATGGCCAGTTGCCTGCTTTCGCCACTTTTCTGGGTCAGATTCAGAATGGCGCGCTACTTGCCATTGGCGTGGACGGACTGACGTTCTTCATCGCGGCGCTGGCGCCGTTGTTTCTTTTCATCCCGTCGCCGGTGCGCACCGACTTGAAAGCTGATTCGGGCGCAAAGAAAACCATGTGGGCCGATATCAAGGAAGGGGTGGTGTATATCTGGCATCGCCGTTCGTTCTTATGGCTGCTGGGCACGTTCACTGTCGCCAACTTTGTGGGCGGGACGGAGATTCTGATGCCGCTGATCATAAAGTTCCAACTCGCCCCCGATTGGGCCGCGCATGGGTTCCAGATTGAGACGGCGCTGGCATTCGTCACTACCGCAGCCAGCATCGGTGGGCTGCTGGGCGGTGTGCTTATCACGGCATGGGGAGGGTTGAAGCGGTTGCGCGTGTTTGGTGTGCTTGTGCCAATGATTTTAGAAGGGTTAATGATCATCGTGTTCGGTTTCTCCAACTTGATAACCATTTCGTGCATCGTGACCGGGCTTGCCGCAGCAATGACGCCAATACTGAACGCGCACTCGCAGACGATCTGGCAGACGCAGACGCCGCGCGAGTTGCAGGGGCGCGTGTTCTCGGTGCGCCGGCTGATTGCGCAGTTTAGTTGGCCTGCCAGCGCATTTTTGATGGGCGCACTCGCCAGCAGATTCGACCCCGGCTTGATCGTTGCGGCGCTTGGCGCGATTCTGGTGGTGTGGTGCGTCATTGGTTTGTTCAACCCTTATCTGCGCAAGGTTGAGGATCGGGAGTGGATCGAAGCCAAAGCGGCTGAGCGCGCTGCCGCAAAGCGTACAATAAGGACATCATGACAATACGCAGACTCCATCACATTTTCAAATCAGATGGCCGCGGGCTCATCGTCGCCATGGATCACGGGGCGCTTGAAGGCCCGATGAAGGGACTGGAACACCCCGCTAAGACGATCGAGCAGATCATCGCTGGCGGCGCAGACGCGGTGCTGACCACGTACGGCGTCGCGCGCGCCTTCGCGAAGGAACTCGCCCCGCTCGGGTTGATCCTGCGCACTGACGGCGGCAGCACGTTTCTAGGCAGCGCCACCGGGCCAAGCAGCATCCAGTTCACCATCGAGTCGGCGTTGCGCCTTGGCGCGGATGCCGTCGCGGTGTGCGCCTATCCAGGGTCGGCACATGAGGAGATCACGTTGCTCAACCTGACGCGCACCGTCGAGGCCGCGCACGCGATGGGCATGGTCGTATTGGCTGAAATGGTCCCCGGCGGTTTCGACAGCGGGCCGGAGTTTCGCACACTGAAGAGCATCAACGCCGCAGCGCGCATCGGCGCGGAGCTTGGCGCCGATATCATCAAGTGTCCCTACGTGGATGGCTTTGAAGCCGTGGTCACGACGACCTATGTGCCGGTCGTCATCCTCGGCGGCGCGAAGCAGGGCAGCGAGCGCGACATGCTCGTGAAGATCAAGAGCGCAGTGGATGCCGGCGGCGCTGGCGTGGCGGTCGGGCGCAACATCTGGCAGGCGGCGGATACAACCCGCATGACTGCTGCGGTCGCGGCGATTTTGCATCACGGCGCGTCGGTAGACGAAGCTATGAAGTTGATGTAGCCGTGATTACCACCTTTCCCAGCGAGAGGTGGACTTGTGCGCAGCCATATTATTTGACGTCAATTACGCCCAACGGGATCGCATAATCGGGCAGTGCTGCGCCACTCGCGTCAAACGCCGGTATGCGCTCAACAGTCTTTGGATCATACATGCCGGCCGCCAGGTGATACCTGCCTGCCGGCAATCCAGGGTTTAGCTGGATGACATAGGCATCGGGAATGATCTCTCCCTTACTCCACAGATTCACCGGGTAAGTGTTGTTTCGCGGCGGTGAGTCTGTTTGCGCTTTTGGGGCGCCATCGGCGGCCAGCAAATGCACAAATGTGGTGAGTGCGGGCAGGCCGTCTGCGCCGGCGCGCCAGACCAGCGACACGGTCATGGTCTGCCCGGCCTGAACAGAAGCAGGGATCGCAACCTGGACGAGGTCGATGGCGGCGCCTAGCCGGAACAGGGCTGGCAGGTTGGCCCACGGCTTGGCCGCACTGGAGTCCAGCCCAACTGGCAATTGACCAAACTTAGGTTCACAGGTCTGCCCGTTCTGACACGTTGGCGCAAGGTCCGACGCCAGAACATTGCCGCCTGCCGGGTCAAACCACGTAACCTTAAATACCAGGGTGGTCGGCGCCAGCGCTGTTGATCTCAACGGCAGGTAGTAGTCCTCGCTGAAGGTGTCGCCAACCTTCCAGAATGAAGTGGGATAGACGCTGCGTCCGGGCGTGAAGTCCAGACCATTTTGCAGCGAAACACCGTTCGCGGTGAAGTTCTCCACGCGCAGGCCAAAATCTTTCGACATCGGTTGTAGCGCGCGCCAGTACAGCCTGATGGTAGCGATGTCGCCGAGGTAGGTTTTACGCACCGGAAGCGAGTACCCCAACAGGCGAATAGCTCCCCCGTACGTCATATCGAGTGGGAATTGGATGCCGTCCGGGATGGTTACAGGATCGAGCATCTTCGGCTTCTGGTAGAACGGCTGTATGACCAGCGCCGGCGACATGACCGCGACCAGTGCGATGCCGGCGAGGACGTAGGCGGCGCTCACGCGCGCGATGAGGCGTGGTAAATGCGCGAGGCCGAAAGCGAGCAGAATAGTCAGCGCGCCCAGCCCCGGCAGAAGGAATCGCCCGTTCACCAGGCTCAGGTTTGCGCTGGCCAATGTTCGTATGGTCGGCGCCAGCGCAACCGTGGAAAGCATGAGCACCATCAGCAATGGAAACCAGCGATCCTTGTGCTTCACCAGCGCGAGAACGAGACCGCCCGCTGCGATCAACGCTCCCGCAATCGCCATGTCATACCAGGCAGCCGGCATGCGCACCAGTCCCCACCCGAATGTTCCGAACATCGTCTCAAAAACCAACCGCCATAAGTAGTTGGCAAAGTTGGTGACGAGGAAAACAGTTCTATCCAGAATAGATGTGGAGACCACGGGGTTAGGCGCCGCTATCTGCGCCATATCAGGGGTTGCCACAAATGTGGCGTACCCGATTGTCGAGGAGAACTGGCGCAATGACCTGCCTTCAGATACGACGCCGCCCGCAATCACCAACGCGGCCAGAACGATGAATGGAAGTAGAAGATCACGCAGTCGCGCGGATCTTTTCGCGATGACATCGCGGGCGATCAGCAAGCCGACGGCGACGACCGCAAACAGCAGCAATGAGATGGCGTTATCCTTTACCAGCACTGCGCCGGCCAGGCATAGCGCCAACGCGAAATAAACCCTGCGCCTTGATTGTTGCGGCGGTTTGGCCCAAAGTCGAACGATAGTCCACAGGGTCAACGCGCCAAAAAACGTCATGCCGATATCGTTCGTAATTGTTCCGCCCAGAAAGAGTGTGAGCGGCCACAAAGCGCTGATTGCCATCGCCAGCAGCGCAATATCGGCGCGCTGTGGCAATGCCGTCCTGACGGTAAAGCACACAATGGCGACGGTAAGTGTGCTGAGGATGACTGAGACCATGCGACCCAACCGCAACGCCAAAGCAGTGCCGCGATATGGAAACGCGTCTATCTGCGCATCGGGCACCACATATACTCCGCCGCCAATTGCAAAACGGGGCTGCGCATCATCGGATGTGTCGATCAGACTGATCGGTAATGCGACGAGCGCGTAATATAGGGGCGGCTGATGAGATTCGTTGTATTGCGCCAGTGTTGCGTTTGCCGGCGGCAGCGCGTGATGAATTGCAATGTATCGAGCGTAGGCGTAGTGTCCCGTCTCATCATAGGATTCCCACAACGGTGTGGAGAATGAATAGATGATGCTGATAATGGCATGGATGGTCAGCAACGCCGCGAAGGCAAGCTGGAATCGTGTTGATTGTGTTCGCATATGAGATACGGGCATTGCTCGTTATTGTACCGATTTATGGACTTGTGACGCGTGTCGCGTCGAGTTCGTTGCCCTCTCCTATAATGCAGGAACAATGAAAACCACAGTCTTTACCGGCCCACAGAAACTCGAAATACACGATGTCGCGCGCCCTGAATTACTACCCTCGCAAGTGCTTGTAAAGACGCGCGCGGTTGGACTATGCACGCTGGAGCAGCGCTTCTACAAGGGTAGTTCACCCGACAGTTATCCGTTCCTGGGCGGGCACGAGGTGGCTGGCGAAGTGGTCGAGGTCGGCTCGCGGGCAGTGACCAGGGCGCGAGTCGGGGATGTCGTCTGTCTGGCGTTGTTGACCCGTTGCGGAACTTGTTATTACTGCCGTCGCGGCATGGACAATCTGTGTATACACAACATGGAAAGCCGAATTGGCGAGCAGACTCCGGGCCCGGCGGGCTTGAGCGAGTACGTCGCGGCAGAGGATTACCAGGTTTACACGACCGATCTGCCGCCCACATACGATGCCGACTGGGAATGCCGGTTGTGCGAGCTCGCGCTGGCTGAGCCAGTGGCTTGCGTGATCCGCAGCGCACAGACGCCCCCGTTGCATTTTGGCGATCTGGTGGTGGTGCAGGGCGCGGGCATCATGGGGTTGTTGCACGCACAACTGCTCAAGCAACGCGGTGTGCGCATCGTCATGGCGGAACCGGATCTGCGTCGTCAGGAGATGGCGCTGCAGGCGGGCGCAGATTGGGTTGTGGATCCATTGCACAAGAATCTGTCAGATTTTGTGCGCGAGCGCTCCGACGGCTACGGGGCAAATGCGGTCTTTTTCACCGCAGGCGGCGCGCCAGCAATAGAGCAGGCGCTCCAGGGCATGGCGAAGGGCGCGTGGTTGTGTTTGTATGGGTCGGTGCACCCAAAGGGGCCGATCCAGATCGACCCGAACCTGATCCACTATAACGAGTGGGTGGTGACAGGATCATTCAGCCACACCAATTCGAGCTTCCAGCAGGCAGTGGCGCTGATCGCGTCACGCAAAGTCGATACGGGGATGTTTGTCAGTGAGCGTGTGGCGTTCCCACAGGTGGACTATGCCTTCGAGCGCGCCATCAGTCCAGATACCTATCGCGTTGTCATGACCTTCTAGCCAACTAGCCAATCTGACCAATGAAATGACATTTGTCATGCAAACATCAGTCACCCGTCACTTGAAGTCGCCATACTGGGATGATAGTATTCCGTTCAAGTAGCTACGCAGTTTCTGTCTAATCGGAACATAGTCGCTCGCCGCAATCATTATCACAATACACATCAGTATTCATCGGACTCCCATCGGTGCACAATGCCATCCATCGCTCTAAATTGATCACCGTCGTTGTTTCATCACGACACATCACACTCCATCAAGCACATTGTTGTTTGTCGCTGTCTTATCGTAGCACGTTGTTTCACATGGCAACTCCATTGTCGCTCGCGGACCGCCACGCATCGTAGTTTTTACGTTATCCAGAACTGCGTAGCTACAGGTAAAATACCTGTGGCTACAAAAACGAACCCGCTGGAGTCAAACCCAGCGGGTTCATTTTATTTTGGCTCTCCTGACTCTGCCGGGAAATTCGATGATGCCCCGACCCTACCTTATCTCCCGTTATGACAACTTTCCCGTCAGTGTCGGCAGTGCCACACTATTTACATATCCTTAACATACAAGGCTTAGCATTAATGCATGCTCGCAATGCGAACAGCTGTCAAAAACGTAGCTAGTGGCGGGACGTGAACATAGAGAAAGCCCGTGCCGGTCAATTTCGCGCCGGAGTAGTTGCAGTGCGCGATTGGGCCATACGTGTCAGCGGGTTGTGCGCGCTGGCGCTGTTTGCCACCGGCGCCGTGATGAGCATCAGCGGATTCGCCACTGCTCACCGTCATGACAGGCATTGCACACGACACAGAGAATGCACATGATAAGTAATAATGAGTTCACCTTGCTCGTGGGCGGTAGTTTCGCCCCAGCCATCAATGAGCCAGCTTTCTGTGAGGTAATCCTATGAAACCACGTTATGCAAAACCACCCTATCAGCCGAAATGGATTCTGCAGGCGCAGGTCTGGCTGCTGCGCCGCCGCCTGTTTCCATCTTTTAACAAACAGAACATGATCATCACGACCACCGGGCGCAAAACCGGCCGCAGCCATGCCGTGCCCATCGGTTTTGCGCGCGATGGCAACACCTACCTGGCCCTCAATATGGGCGGCAAGTCGCACTGGCACATGAATGCGCTGGCAAACCCGCGCGTGACCCTGGAGATTGATGGCCGGGTGATCGCAGCGCGCGCCGAACAGGCGCCGGTGGATACGCCCGAACGGCTCCAAAGGGTGCTGGACGTTTATCGCCGCGAGCGCCCCGGCATGTTTGAAGGCTTCATGGGCGTTTCGCTGGATGCTCCGATCCAGGAACTGATGGACATCGGCAAATACATGGCGTTTATGCGCTTCTACCCGTCAGATTAGCTGCGTCGCCTGGAGGCATTATGGCAGACACGATTCTCATCATCGGTGGCACGGGCATGCTGGGCGAGCCCGTTGCGCGCCGGCTGCGCGCCGGTGGCTATCACGTGCGCATCCTGACCCGCTCGCCAGACAAAGCGCGCGGGCGATTCGGTGTGGATTACGAGATCGTCGCCGGTGATGTCACTGTGCCTGACTCGCTGGCGGGAGCGATGCGCGGCTGCCAGGGCGTGCATGTCAGTTTGCATGGTGACTCGGCGCCCGATTTGGAGCGCATCGCAGTCGTTAATGCGGTGCGAGCAGCCCTCGGCGCTTGCGTCCAGCACTTTACCTACCTGTCGGGGGCGTCGGTCATCGCGGAGAACTGCTGGTTTTCCGATACGCGCGCCCGGTTTGAGGCCGAGGAGGCCGTCAAGGCGTCCGGTCTGCCCTATACTATCTTCAAAGCCAGCTGGTTTATGGAGTCACTAGACAGGTTTATCCATGGGCAGCGGGCTTTCGTTTTTGGCCCGCAGACGAAATCCTGGCACTGGATCGCTGCCGATGACTATGCGCGCATGGTGGCCGCAGCCTATGTGACCCCGGTGGCAGCCGGCAAAAGCCTGTTCATCTACGGCCCTGACTATTGCACCATGCGCGCAGCGCTTCAACAATACATTGCGATCGCCCACCCCGGCGTGCGCCTCATGCCCATGCCATTCTGGGCTGCCGATCTCATGGCCAGGCTGGGCCGGCGGCGCGAGTTGCAAGCCGCGCTGCCTTTCTTTCGCTATTGCGACAAGGTGAGCGTGCACGAAGCAGGCGATCCGACCGAAGCCAATATACTACTTGGCACTCCAGATACGATGTTGGAGCTGTGGAGCAGACAAAAGGCAGCACAATCAGACTCATTAAACTTGTAGGAGATAACCATGCCACAAGAGATTAAGACCATCACATTTCCAATGCAAGCAGGCATCATCAACATGGGCGTCACTAATTGCTACCTGTTAAAAGCCGCAGACAGCTACCTCCTGATAGATACGGCATTCGCTAATAAGCGCGCTGAGCTCGTAAAAGAACTCGATAGCGCAGGTTGTCGACCTGGCAATCTCAAACTCATCGTCATAACGCATGCCGACCTTGACCATACCGGCAATGGCGCGTATCTCCGCCAAAACTACGGGGCAAAGATTGGTATTCACCGTTACGAAGCCGGTGTGATTGAAAATGGCGATTCCAGCCTGAGCAGAAGAAAGAGACCCTTACACGAAAGGATCCTTGGCGGAATCATCCTTGGCGTGCTTTCGTTGTTCTTCAGGTTTGGCAACTTCGAGCGATTCAGCGCCGATGTATGCGTCGACGACGGGGACGATCTGTCCGCATACGGATTCGACGGGAAAGTGATTCATCTGCCGGGGCACTCCAGAGGTTCCATAGGCATCCTGACCAGTGCAGGTGATCTGTTTTGCGGTGACCTGCTCTGGAATATGAGCAAACCGGGCGCGCATTCCATCGTCGACGACGCGACGGAAATGCGCGCCAGTATTCAGCGACTTAAGAGCTTGGGCATAAAAACCATCTATCCCGGCCACGGCCAGCCATTTTCGATGGACTCTTTCCTGGAAAATTACCAACCCAGATAATGGCTTATGAGTCGCTCTTCCATTCCTTCTGGGCTGTCAGTCGAATATCGGCTTTTGATCTCCTACGAGTCAGCCAGAACTATGTCACCGCGGTAAAATCCGCAAATGTGCTTTTGCTGTGCCAACTCGCACTCGAGTCTATGGATATTGTCGGTTGGTCATCGGAGTTTGGCTTTTATTCAAAGGCACACATGCACAACAACCTGCCACAATAACGCGCAGTTACCTAATGGCCCAAATGGAGTCGCACAAATGAAATCAATTGTTGAAACAAGAAGCGGTTCACTGGATGTTCCTAAGCTCAAGCAGGCGGGAAAACCGGTTTGTAAGGACATTGAAAAAGCTGAAGCGTTTGCGGATCTGGAGAGAGGGGTGCATGCGGCGTTGGAGACATATTCCAACGTCCACCGCGGCAGCGGGCACAACTCGCTGGCGTCTACGCATTTATACGAAAAGGCCAGGGAAATTGTCCTGGAATACCTGGGGCTGAGCAAAGACAACTACGTGGTCATCTTTTGTGCACCCAGGAGAGCAGAGTTGCTCAAGGCGCAACTCAGGCCCGGTAGCTATCAATGTGTTTCAAGCCAGGACATCGGCCTGTCACTGGGTGTAAGGGCATTGGCCGTCGAGAAAAAAGCCTTGCCCAAAGGCGCTCCTTTTCAGACGGGCGGAGGGACGGCCAGACTTGTCTCCCCGGATTGGGTCATATGGGCTAAGGCGCCGGATAAATTTGAGGCTGGCACACCCGCGATCATCAACATTATTGCCTTTGCCAAGGCACTACGGCTGATACAGCATTTTGGAAAAGATGCTTTTCAGGGTGTAACCACTGAAAAGCTGACAGCCACTGAAATCCTGTCCCACGATGAACTAGAAAAATACTCAGGTCAAGAGCTGTTGGCTCAACTCAGGCAGAGGCTGATTGGTCGTGGCATGCGTGTCCCGACGATGGAAGGCGCCAGGCCTTTTATCAATCTGGACAACGGCGCCAGCACACCGACATTCACGCCGATATGGGACGCTGTTTGTCAGACATGGGAGCAATCCAGGCAAACACAGCAAGAAATCATCCAGGAGGTCAAGTCCATCTGCGCCAGGGTACTGGGTGCGCCATTGACAGCCTATGATGTGATCTTTACTGCGAACACCACCGACGCCATTAACCTGGTGGCCGAGAGTTTGCGCAATGAATCGGAGCCAGGCATCGAACCGGTCGTGCTGAATACGCTCCTTGAACACAACTCGAACGAGCTGCCGTGGCGCATGATTCCTGGCTTTTCCCTGATCCGGTTGTCGGTGGACGCCGAAGGTTTTGTGGATATCAACGAGCTTGAGACGCTTCTGCGCGCATACAACCAGGAGGGCCAGCATGGGGAGAAGCGCATCAAGCTGGTGGCAATGAGCGGCGCTTCGAATGTCCTGGGCGTATTCAACAACCTGGCGGAGATCGGTCGAATCGCGCACCGCTATGGGGCGCGCCTGCTGGTGGATGCGGCACAGCTGGTCGCCCACCGCAAGGCCATGGTGGAAGAGTGCGGGATTGACTATCTGGCCTTTTCTGCCCATAAGGTGTACGCCCCATTCGGCAGCGGTGTGTTATTGGCAAGAAAGGGGCTCCTTCATTTCAGCAGCGCTGAACTGGAGCTGATCCAATCGTCCGGTGAGGAAAATGCAGGCGGCATCGCCGCCTTGGGCAAGGCGCTCGTGCTTTTGCAGCGGATCGGTCTGGACGTGATCCAGGCGGAGGAACAGGCATTAACCGCGCGGGCATTACGCGGCCTGGCGGGCATACCGGGACTCAGGATTTACGGGATAAAGGAACCGGACTCGCCCAGGTTCGCCCAAAAAGGCGGTGTGATCGTCTTTGGCATGAAGGATATCGCACCCAACCGGGTGGCGAAAGAACTGGCCGGGCGAGGGGGCATCGGTGTGCGCTCTGGTTGCCACTGCGCTCACTTGCTGATCAAGCGCCTGCTTAATGTCGGTCCACGGCTGGAACGATTTCAAGGCATGATCCTGACCTTGTTCCCACAGCTCAGTCTGCCTGGCGTCGTCCGGGTGAGCCTGGGCATCGAGAACAGCGCGGAGGATATTGACACATTGATTCAAGTGTTGGGCAAGATCGCCCCGCAGCCTCGGGCTGAGGTGGACAGGCGCTCTGCCGCTACAGCCGAGGGAACACAAACCCTGTCCTTGAAGGATGTTCAACTCCAAATGGAAGATTTCGCCAAGGTTGCGGGCGAGAGAATTTATGGAATTGACTCTATATAATAGGCAAGTGTGCTGAACCTACTTTCGGGCCGTTCCTCGCTGGATAGACAACCCCATCCGGCAAGCTCCGATTTGCTGTTAAGCCTGTTACTGAAGTGAAGATACCATGAGAAAGAATAGTAATTTACTCATCTGCGTTACGCTGGGCAGCCTGATTTTAGGCGCTTGTGCGCCGTTCTCCCGAGTCGGTTCGGGAACCACGGCGCCAAATATATCCTCAGACAAACAATTGAATATCTTCATCGGTTCCGAACAGGAGCCGACCATGTTGACAATCGTCCAACCCTGGTGCACACAGCAGGGCTGGGATTGCCAATACCGTAAAAAGGGTTCGGTTGACCAGAAGACGATTCTTCAGGGAGGCACTTATGCCGACTCCGATGGCTGGGTGGGCGACAGTTTCTGGTTTGCCTCCAGCGTGTGGCCTACGATTGGCGACACCAAAGGTGTGCTGCGCGACAAAGAGTCCATGTATCTTTCCCCAACCGTCTTTGCCACCTGGAAGCGAATCGTTGCTGCCAATGGCTGGGCAGGTAAAGCATCCATACCTGTCACCGATATCTTCAACGCTGCCAAGATCAACGGCTACAAGTTCTGGTGGAGTAATCCAACACAGAGTAATAGCGGCGCAACAGGATACATTTCACTGAATACCGCTGTAGCGGGCAACGCGCCAGGCGTGCCCCTGACTATGGCCCAGGTAAATGATCCGGCCATTCAAGCGAAAATTCAAGAATTCGTCCGTCTCATCGACCATACCAGTCCATCAACGAAAGACGTCACCGATAATTGTGTCGCTAATCCTGATCGTTGTGACGGTGTATTTACCTACGAAAGCACCTTGATACAGGAAAATATTGCACTCGTGGCTGCTGGTAAAGAACCACTTGTCGCTGTCTACCCCGATGAGATCGCCCTTAATGACAGCTATCTGACCTTTGTCCCTTCCAAACCCATGACTGACAAAGCCGTGCAGGACAAGGAAACATTCTTCCTGTCTCTGCAAAAGTACCTGAAAACAAGCGAGGCCATCAACAAGCTCCTGGGGCTCGGCTGGCGCGCCGGTGACAATCCAATGGATTTGAAGTCTGCTGACGCGAGCGTGTTTAATCCTGCCTGGGGCATTGAAACGACGATCACCCAGGCGCCCATCGCGTATCCGGCGGCGGATGTTATCACGACCCTTTTGTCGCTGTATCAGACATCCTTCCGTCGCCCCGTCGACGCGATATATTGTCTGGATACGAGTGGATCGATGGGCGCCGGCAAGCCGGACTCGCGCTGGTCGCAGGTCGTTCAAACGATCAAAGTCGTTTTCGACAAAGCCGAAGCCGAAAGGTATCAGATACTGACTGGCCCGCAGGATCTCACCCAGGTGCTTTTCTTTACCGATCGGCCCAATTACCGGTCTGCCGTGGTTGTTGGTGACAACTATGACGCGCTTGGCAGCCTCTATAACGATGTAGCCAGCAATACGCGTTCTGGGAATACAAACATCTATTCATGTCTTGAAGAAGCTTTGCTGCAATACGCTAAAGCCGATTCTGGAAAGCCGTTACACCCCGATATGCCAGAGCGTCGTCGCGTCATATTCCTGATGACTGACGGACAAAGTGAAGGTAGCCCAGCCGCTTTCCTTGACAGCGTCAAGAAAGCATTCGACGGAAAAATCACCGTCATCGCTATTGGATTCAGCAATGAAGCCGATGGTGTTCAGCTGCATTCAGTCGCCAATCCAACTCAAGGCACAGTGATTTATACCGACAAAGACGCTTATAGCACCGATCATCAGACAAACAAGCTGCTTGCAGCCGACTTCAGCGAAGCCATGAAGTTCGCCCTCGGATACAAGTAAAGGAAGAAAAAAATGCAGACCAAAAAGCCACCGCTTATCATCCCGGACTGGGCGGACTGGGTGCTCGCACTGATTGCAGCTGTTGGTGTCTGGCGCTTTATAGACACAAGCATTCTCCCGACCACCAACGTGCTTGTTACACTGGTGACTCTGGTCGTCAAGCTGGTGATCGTGATCGTCACCTACTTTCTCGTCTGGGTCATTGTTCGAACACTCGCGGAGCCATCTCGACTTTATGTGCAGGGGCTCAAGATATTGAACCAAAGTGTCAATCCGAATCTGGCTATTTTGCGAGAACAACTGAGCAATCTCCAGAGGCTACAGGCAGGTGATCAAAGAGCCATACGTTCTGACATTGACATCCTATCAAAAGCACTCGCGATAACGAATGAAAATGTGATTCATGTGCTTTTGGAACAAAGTGGGATAACACTTTTCAATGGCATGGTCGATATTCGCTCAAAAGTAGATGCACTGGCCAAGTTAGTGCCTGGACATGTCAGGCTGCTCAAAAACCCCGAGCTGGTGGCCGATTTCGACAGCAAGGTTGCTGAAAACCGCCGGGGATTGCAGGGCTATCTTGAGTTTATCGAAGATGAAGCCAGGCGAGTTTCATCCGGAGAGATTTTCTCCATGACCACTGGAGCCAGAATGCTCAGTGCTCTGGTAAACGTGCTTCCTCTGGGAGGGACGAAACAATCATGAACAATAAGAAAGTCATTATTCCGGTTGTGCTGTTGGTGCTTGTCATTGCCGTTGTGGGACTGCTGCCGAC
The DNA here is from genome assembly GCA_903921365.1 of uncultured bacterium. Classification (GTDB taxonomy): domain Bacteria; phylum Chloroflexota; class Anaerolineae; order J036; family Brachytrichaceae; genus CAIXPS01. Next base: position 17,864 of record CAIXPS010000576.1, read on the forward strand.
GCTTCAGACCACCCTGCAGGCAACGATACCGCCGACTGCCGTGGCGCTCCCTACAGCAACACCTGTCACACCCACCACCGTCACTTGTTTCATCGGTTCTGAAAAGCAACCCTTACTCAGCGATCCTGATGTAACGAAAATCATGGCGGACAAGTATCAACTGACTGTGGTCTACAAGACAAAAGGATCGATGGACCAGGTCACGTTACCCGCAGACCAGTTAAAAGACACTGATTGCCTGTGGCCGTCAAATATCAGCGCCTCATTGTTGTATCAGAGACTCAACCCATCGTTCAAGGGTTCACCGGTGCCGGTGTTGTATTCAGTCTTGGTGGCTTACGTAAAAATCGAGGCTCGTGATGTGCTGGTCAAGCAGGGATACGCCGAAAAGCGCGGCGACCAGTATTTCATCATCAAGATGAATGAGCTGGACACAAACGTCATCCTGGCTGGCAAAACCTGGACCGATCTTGGAGCCTCGACGCTCAAAGGGCCGATTAAGTTTCAGTCGACTGACGGCGGAAAATCGAACAGCGGTTTTCTGACCTACGCCCTGCACGCCAACATTGCCGGTGGCGACGCTTACACCCCGGCCTCTATTGATAAAGCGTCCACGATTTTGCCAGCCATCAAGAAGCTGAAGGATCTCCAGGGTCTGCAATTTGCCGGCAGCGAAGATGTTTTTAATAACTGGTTTTCCACGCGGGGTTTTTCTGCGCCGATGTTGATGGCCTATGAAAGCCAGATACTGGAGAAAAGCGTTACCGATCCGGACGGCATCAAGTCAAACTACGGCTCGGCAATTTACATGATGTATCCGGAGCCGACAGTCCAGAGCGTGCACGTGATTATTCCGCTTACATCCAATGCCCAGCGGCTGATTCAAGCCATGCAAGACCCCGACATCCAGGCGATTGCCTGGAAGAAACATGGGTTCCGCTCATTGACGGGTGCGTCAAACGACCCAGCCGCTTTCCCGCTGGTCTCAGTGCCGCAGAATGTCGTTACCACCGATCTCCCATCGGTAGACATGATCCAGAAATTGTTGGACTGCTTACGCGACAACCTTTGCCAGTAAGGGACATCCCGTTGACGATCAGTTATTCGTTGTTGAAACCAGATTCATGTTAGTTTAGTCAAGTAGATACCCTTTTCCGGGGGTCTTGTAATCAACCGTTTGTAATTCAATAAAGGAGAATCACTCGTGGAAACCTATCAACTTCCTGCACTTCCCGATTCGTTCGCAAATGCCGCTCCTCAGGCGCCAACGACCGCTGCCGGGCAGGATACCAAGACTGCGCTCACAACCCAGACCACCTTACAGCTCAGTGTGTCAGGACCAACTTATGAAGCCAGCACACATATACCGGCTAGTCGGTTGGCACAAATTACCACCTGGGCGCAAGCGTCAGTGCGCAGCAAAAACTTTACTTCTCAATGGCTGGCTACCTATGCCCGCGGCATCGGACTTGATACGAGCCTGCTCGACATGGTCGTCAAAAACACAACGGCGCTCAATGCTGGCGAAGTCGGCGACCTGACACTTCAGGCTACCCGGCTGATGGACCAGGTGAATAACAAAATCCCCAAGAATGTGGTCGACGCGCGCTTTATGCAGCAGGTCCAGCAACAGAAGTTGCGCATCGAACAGATCATTAGCAAGGTAAAAGCGATCAGTCAGGCCATTGAAGACGCCTTGCGCAAGTACCAGAGCCTGGCGGTTCCGATCGCCGAAGTGCGCGCCAAGTTGCAGGAGAAGTATGACCTCATGTTTGAGGCCATCGTCCTGAACCAGCAGTTGGCTGAAAAGGAAGATCAATCGACCGATATTCTGGTAAGCAAGACGGCAGAATTGGAAATCCTGGCGAAGTCACTCCCCGCGTATGTGGCTGAATTGCGAGCGAAGAAAGATCAGCCGGAAGCCGATAAGGACGCTTTGGACGCCGAGATCAACCGGCTCAACGGGATGATGCCGTTGATTACCAAAGCCCTCTCCATGCTCAAGCCGATGATCTTCACCGGCAACAATGCCGTCGGGCGCTACCTCAACCTGAGCAACATGGCCGGCGGTCGCGCTATGGTTCTGGGACTCTTTATTTCCGTCGGCATGTACCGCTGGGAATCGGACATTGTCACCCAACTTCAGGAAATGAACCAACTGGCGGTTGGGTTGGCTGAATCCAATATTGAAGCGGTCATGAATCAACAGGCGCAAGCATCGTCTGCCGGTTACGTGAGCGCCGTCCAGGACTATATGGACATGCTCAACCGCTGGACAACCACTGTCGCCACCTTGCAGCAAATCGTCGACGATACCGCAAAGGCGCAGGACATTCTAACCAAGGGCTTTGCACAGTTGAAGTCAGAGTATGGCAAGACCAGCAGCGTTGTCCAGGATGCGTTCACCAAGGTTCAGGCCAGCCAGCAGGCCTATAACCTTGAGATGGAGCGCATCGCTGCGGCATAACGGCAATTCATTCGCTGATCAGGCAGATGCGGAGATAGCGTAAGCGCGAAGAGACTCAAGAAGCGCGCCGGCGTGGTGTCGCCTTGAGTCTCTGTCGGAGGGTGCTACTACTTGGGGTGCGCGCACATGCGCGCATACGCGACGGTTGCCGGGTTAATGGATTTTAACGGGTATGATTAAGCGAAATCTTCCAGGACAAGGAAAATATGGAACACAGTCAAGAAAATATTGAACGTGTTGAAGGGATCATCGCCAAGGCTGGCGTGGAGTTCATCAACCTGCAGTTCACCGATATCATGGGCATTGTCAAAACAGTCGGCGTGCCCGCTGGCGCATTTGACGACGTTCTCAAGCACGGTATGTGGTTTGATGGTTCGTCGATTCAGGGGTTTGCCCGCATCGCTGAAAGCGATATGCTACTGCACCCTGATCTCGATACTTTCGCCGTGATCCCGTGGGATACAGACGCACCCACTGCCCGCGTGATCTGCAATGTATATACGCCCAACGATGAACCCTTTGAGGGAGACCCGCGCTACATTTTGAAGCGCGCGTTGGCCGTGGCGAAGGAAATGGGCTATGACTACTACACAGGCCCGGAGCTTGAGTTCTTCCTGTTTAAGCCACACGCGAATGGCGATTTGCTGCCGCTCGTGCCGCATGACCAGGCGGGTTACTTTGACGCCAACATCGACCTGGCGCATCCAATCCGCCGCCAGATGGTGACTGCGTTGCAGGCGCTGGGCATTACGGTCGAGGCGCTGCATCACGAGGTTGCGGTTGGTCAGCAGGAAATAGATATCAAGTACGACAAGGCGTTGCGCACCGCCGACAATGCGATCACGCTGCGCATGACGATGAAGGCCATCGCCGAGCGCAACGGGCTGTATGCCACCTTTATGCCAAAGCCAATTGCGGGCATCAACGGCAGCGGTATGCACACGCACCAGAGTCTGTGGAGCAATGGGGTGAACGCCTTTGCAGACACGTCGGATCAGTACGGCCTGAGCATGCTGGCGAAGAAGTTCATCGCCGGGCAACTGGCGCACGCGCGCGGTTTCTCCGCGATTATCGCGCCGCTGGTGAACAGCTACAAGCGCCTCGTCCCGGGTTACGAAGCTCCTGTATATCTAAGCTGGGCGCGCACCAATCGCTCTGCGCTCATTCGCGTGCCCAAGGTCAGCCAGAGCCGCGTCGCAACGGCCACGCGCATCGAGCTGCGCTGTCCAGATCCGGCAGCCAACCCATACCTGGCGTTTGCGGCAATCCTGATGGCCGGCCTGGAAGGCATCAAGCGCGACTTGCCGGTGCCTGCGCCAGCCGAGGAAGATCTGTATCATCTCGATGAGACGGCCCGCGGCAAGATGATCACGATGCCGGGTTCACTCGGCGAGGCCATCGAAGAAATGAAGGCCGATGAACTGATGCGCATGACGCTGGGCGATCATTTATTTGATCAGTATATTGCCGCGAAGAGACAGGCTTGGGACGAGTACCGCATTTATGTGAGCCAGTGGGAACTCGAGCGCTACCTGTCTGTATACTAGGGAAGTAGAAAGTTTATTAATAGTTTAACTAAACTAGCGTTTTCCGGGGTTTTCGAGTATAAATCGAGGTATCCACTCGGAAGGGGAATGATTAAAGGAGACAAACAATGGCAGGTAAAAAAATGACAAAGTCGCAGTTCATCGCAGCGATTGCTGAGAAGAGCGGACTCACCAAAAAACAGACAGCCGCAGTTCTTGATACGTTGAACGATGTAGTTGCGGGTCAGTTGGGCGAGAAAGGACCGGGTGAGATTATCATCCCCGGGCTGTTGAAGCTGACAGTGGTTAACAAGCCGGCGGTTCCGGAGCACGAAGGGGTCGATCCTTTCACAAAGAAACCAGCCACCTTTAAAGCCAAGCCTGCCAGCAAAGGGGTGAAGGCCCACGCTGTCAAGGCGCTGAAAGACGCCATCTAGTCACCCAAACCAGTAAAGGCATCACCTTTCGCAGGGGACGGGTAGCAAACTTAAAAGCCCCGGGCACACATGCATGTGCCCGGGGCTTTTCTTATATCAAATCTGTTTCAGTTTGTGCCAGTTGCAGCGGGACATCCCAATGGGGGCCGAAGACGAATTCGGTCAATGGCTTGCGCGTTCTGGGTTGAAGCTCGCGAGTGCGCAGTTCCTCGGGCAACTCGTCGGCGTTGCCGTAATAGCCGATGGCAAACAGTGTCATTGGCTCGGTATCGGCAGGCAGACTAAACAGGGCGCGCGCCTTTTCGCCGTCAAAGCCAGCCATCTGGTGCACGTACAATCCCAGAGCGCTCGCCTGAACGCTGAGGTGCGCGACAGCCTGCCCGACATCGTAGTAGGACCATTTCCCGACGGGTGTGCCGGGGCGGCCGGGTTTGGCAACTGCCAGCACCAGGACTGGCGCATTCTTCGCCCATACTTTGTTAAAGCCCATTGTCGTGTCAACCAGCTTTTCGAAGCTATCAGCGTCGCTCTGGGCCACGACGATAAATGCCCACGGCTGTGAATTTCCGCCAGAGGCTGACCAGCGCGCGGCTTCGAAAAGTGCGAGCAACTTTTCGGGTTCGACAGGTGTGTTCGCGAAGGCGCGGGGGCTCCAGCGATGTGTCAGGATGTCATGAATCGGATGTGTGGTTTCAGCGGGTTTATGCATATTGTTTTACTTTACTCATTCTTATACTGTAATAATTATGATTACAGTATAGGCCGAAACAGTAGCAGTGTCAAGTCAGGTTTTGCTTGACGCGGTGTAGGAGTGAGGCGATGGTGTATCTGCTTAAAATGCGAAGCGCGTGCACTTCGATCTCTTGCTGGATATCTTCCATCGCGCTTTGCAGACGCGCGCTCTGACAGTCGCCGAGTTCATCATCGTCGGGCGGGTCCGTCAGTTGGACGGCGCTGTAGATGTCAGCGAGCGTGATCTGCCCGGCAGGGCGGGCAAGCTGGTATCCACCCGATCGCCCTTCGCGCGCATGGACGATGTCTGCGCGCACGAGCTGCGCCAGCACACGCCGCAGGAACACCGCGTGCGCCTCAACATCGTGCGCGATCTCCGCGCTTGAGCACGGCTCTCTCGATTCCGCGATCATCACGAGCGCCTGCACTGCTATTCGAAACCATCCTGGGGCGATCAGCGTCTTTTGCGATTGATTCATTCCAATACCTGACGATGGTAATTGTAACTGAGGAGAGTGCAGTTTGCAAAGCCATCGTGACATCAAGGGACAAGCGCAGTTTTGATCTCCTCATAGATTGGCAGGGGTTCGAGCGCTGGCGTGATAAATGTGAAGCGGTCGCGGTAGCCGTGGGCGGGGGCGGGCAGTTTGAATACCCACATCGCCACGCAGCGCACCCAGGGCCACTGCGCCTGGGCATAGTCCCATGCGCTGAGCGTGTAGCGGATGCGTTGCGCCGGCGTCACGCCAAACGCCCAGTGCGTGTCGTCGTTCCACCCCGCCTCGGTGACGTACACTGGCAGGCGCCCATCGCTGTGACTCACCATGACATCGTGCAGCAATTCCGCGCGCCGGTAGTTGAGCCGATCGCGCGCGGGTGGTTCCTCGGGCGGCGCGGTGCGTCCATACGAGTGAATCGCCCAGCCGTCATAGGGGCGCGCCTCAGCGCCAAGCGCCTGATACATCGCTGCGAGGTAGTCCAGGTCATTCATCCCCTGGGCGCTTCCGACCGGTTCCAGTGTGGGCGCAAGCGCGCCGGCAAGCACCACCGCAGCGGGGTTGGCGGCCTTGATCGCGGGATAGACCGCGCGCAGCATCGCGACATAGCCGGCCGGATCAACTGGCCGCATACCCCATTCACCGCTCAGGTTCGGCTCGTTCCAGATCACGATCTCGGTCACGCGTTCTTTGTAGTGCGCCGCAAAGGCGGCAGCGAAACGCGCGAAATCGGCATAGCGGGCGGCATCGAGATAGGTGAATGTGGTCGTCGTGACGTTGGGATCGGGGCGCGCCCAGTCCGGCGTGAAACCGAGGCGCGCGATTACGCGCAGTCCCTGGCGGTTGGCGTGATCAATGATCCGATCCGCGCTGCCCCAATCGTATTGTCCCGGGCGCGGTTCGATGTAAGCCCACGGAAAGAACTCCACGATCCACGGCGCGCCCATCTCACGGATCATCGCCAGTCCGCGCTGAATCTTCCACGTCTCGGCTTCATCGATGAAGCGAGTGTGCACGCCCGCGATGGGGTTGCGCGTGTTGACGTGTTGTTGCTCGCCGAGGGTGACCAGCACCTGGGGCGGCTGGATCAACGTGAGCAGCCACAACAGCGCCGCAATCCGGATTGCAAAGGTGGTGACCCGTCGCGCTGTCATGGCTGATAAAGGATCAGGGGTTAACGACGCCAACGCACATGCCGTCGCTGATAGGCACCAGCACCGAGGTCAGGCGCGGGTCGGTCGCCATGCGGTGGTTGAACGCATGAATGACCTTGATGTACTCGTCGGCGTTCGCGCCGAGGTTGTTCTTCCACTGCCACACATTGCCGGCTGCGGAGGCATTGTCGCCAATAATGATGCCGCCCGGTCGCACCAGCCTGAGCAGGTGGTCGAGATAGGTGATGTAGCCGGGTTTATCAGCATCGATAAACGCCAAGTCATAGGAGGCTTTTTCCGTCATCTGCGCCAGCGATTCTGCCGCAGGCCCTTGGCGCACTTCAACCTTCGATGCCAACCCGGCGCGTTCGACGTTGCGTCGCGTCACTTGCGCGTGCAGCGGGTTGAGTTCCAGCGTGATCAACTTGCCATCGGCGGGCAGCGCGCGCGCCAGCCAGATGGTGCTGTAACCGAACAGTGAGCCGACCTCGATGACGCGGCGCGCGTTGGCGGCCTTCATCAGCACTTGCAGGAACTTGCCCTGCTCGGGCGAGATGTGAATCATCGGCACGCCTTGCTTCGCCGCGTCCGCCGGCAGACTGCGCAGCAAGTCATCTTCTTCAGAGAAGTTCTCGACGATATAGTCAAACAATTGCTCGGTGATCGGGTTACCCTTCATTGCCATCCAACACACTCCTTAAAAATGCGCGCAAGGCGCAAGATGAGGCAATGTTAGCCTATAAAACGCTCGATGAGCGCGACAGCGCGCCCAATGCCGTCCTCTGCAGAGATCAGCGCGCCAAGCTCAGCGGCGCGGCGTTTCATCACGGGCGTCGTAGTGGCCTGGCGGATCGCGCTTGCGAGTGTGCCGGCTGTTAAGCGATCGCGTGGGATGGCGCGCGGCCCTGCGCCAAGTGCTTCGACGCGCCGCCCCCAGAAGGGTTGATCGGCAAAGTGCGGGATGATGATCGAGGGCGCGCCGGCGCGGAGACATGCGCCGGGTCGTCCCTGCACCGCCGTGATGGACAACGGCGGCCATGCGCGGGAATAGCCATTCGTGCGGGACTTCACTCATGGGCAGGATTGTTGATGGCAGGTTCGCGTCGCCGATGCCTGCCCAGCCCGACAGCAACACAGCCCGTTTACCGCTCTGCGTCACGGCATCGACCACAAGGCGCGTCACGCCCAATGGGTCGCGCCCGGTCATCGAACCAAAGCCAATACAGACAGGAGGGTCGCCCACATCCAGGAACTTGCGCAGTTCCTGCGGCGGTTGCCAGTCGGGGTGTTCGTCAAGGAACCAGTAACCGGTCGTGTGAATACTAGTCGGCCAGTCGGCGGGGTGGGGCACGACGTGTGCACTGAACCCCTGGATGACCAGCATGCGGCGCATCGCGGCGAAGTTCTGCGGCTGTGTTTGCGGCGGCAGCTTGAGGACTTCGACGCGGAACGCATTCGCCACCTCGCCATACAACCGCCATGTAAATGATTCGATGAACCACTTGCCGAGCAGGTAATTGAGCAAGCTGTTCCGGTGCGGCACAGGAGCATTCAGCGTCACTGCGCCGCTGCGAGTGGCGACAAATGCGGGCTGGAGCGGCATGCTGATGTGTTTGATGCCGAGTTTCTGTGCGATCGACACCGCATAGACATCGGAGGTGAAGCTGCTGATCAGCGCGCCGGCGTCCTGCGCCGCGTCCCACGCGTCCTGCAGCATAGCGCGCCCGACGCCGCTTTTGACGATGCGTTGAATCATGCGCACCTGTTTGAGCGGGTTCGATCCGCTCTCCACCCACTCGATGCCTGCTTCGCTTTCGAGCAGGGCATGAACATCGACATCCGAGCAAGCCGCCTCAAGTCCGTGGCTCTCGATCCAGGGCTTGAAGTGGGCGCTGGCGACGATTCGGACGCGGTGTCCGCCGCTGGTCTGTAGCGCGCGCCCAAGCGCAATGGCTGGCTGCACGTCGCCGCGGGTGCCGTAGGCGATGATAGTAATACGCATATTTGTCAGACAGCCAGGGTAAGTATGACGACTTGTTGGAATTCAGCTTGTAGCAGTCCAAGCCGGTCGAGTTTGGCAAGAACGATTAGGGGCGAGGCATCCGCGACGATAAGCATGGCTGATTCGAGTCACAATTGAGCAGCGGCTTCGAGAGTGAGTGACGAGGGATTCACCTGCGGCAGAATGCTTCGCACACGAGCGGAAATGATCATTTCGCGCAGCGACACTTCCGCTCGCTCTGCCGCATATGCCAGCGTTCCTTCGCCGCGCTGGTACGCCTCTAGTGCCTCCACGATGCGCCATTCGCGCAGTCCCAATTCCACAACGCGCTGACGCGCGGAGGTGTCGGCCGGCAGGCGCTTCGCCAGTTCATCAGGAAGGGTGAGTGATACGGTTGTCATGCCATTCTCCTTAATACGGCATCATTATATTCAATGCCTTCGTTCATTGATGACCATTATTCCAAAGATGACCTGTTTCACGCACCTGACTTTGGCGAAGGTATTGCACATTCTCAAGTCATTACGTCAACACAGTGTCAACATAAACTGCCTGGTCAGCGGTCAGATGATACTCTGCGCCAGCCGTTGTCTCAAAAGCCACGATGCCTGGCGCTGTCTGTGTTACTGGCGCCGGGTTCCCTTCGCATCTCACCGTTACTGGTATGGCGCAACGAACGCGACACTCATTCCCCAGCTTTGAGTGAATTTTAGCGGTCTGTAATTGGTGGTGTTCCCACGTCATATCAACGACGAATCCGCCGCGCGCGCATAGCCCCGTCACACTGCCCGACTGCCAGCGCGCAGGCAACGCCGGGAGTAACTCGATATATCCCGCGTGTGACTGCAGCAGCATCTCGGTGATGCCCGAGGTTGCGCCGAAGTTGCCATCGATCTGAAATGGCGGGTGCGCGTCAAAGAGGTTGGGGTAGGTCCCGCCGCCGTCGTACTTGGTCAACGCAGAACCCGTCAGTTTGAGCTGGTTGTTCAACATTAGCAACGCGTGATCCCCATCCTTGAGGCGCGCCCAGAAGTTGATCTTCCAACCCATCGACCAGCCAGTGCCGCCGTCGCCGCGATACAGCAGCGATTGCTTAGCCGCGGCGAATAACTGCGGCGACTCCTGGGTGATCTCTGCACCCGGGTGCAGCCCCCACAGGTGCGACACGTGACGATGGGTGTTGGTCGGGTCGTCCTTATCCACCAGCCATTCCTGCAATTGGCCGTGCCTGCCAATGTGGTTTGGCGCGATGCGGGCGCGCAACGTGGACAACTGTTCCCGCAGGTCTGCGTCGACGCCGAGTTCAGTCGCTGCCGCGATGGTGTTAGCGAACAGTTCGCGGATGATCTGGTGATCCATCGACGGCCCTGCTACGAGCCCGCCGTTCTCAGGCGAGTTCGACAGCGGTGAGATGAGGTAGCCGGTCTGCGCGTCTTCAACGAGCGTGTCGATGAAGAATAGCGCCCCTTCGCGCAGAATCGGGTATGCCTTGTCGGCGAGGAACTGGCGGTCGCCGCCGAACTGATAGCGCCACCACAGGTGCTGGCTCAACCACGCGCCGCCCGTCGGCCAGATACCGTGACCGGACGCATTGATCGGCGCCGCCCCGCGCCACAGGTCGGTGTTGTGGTGCAACACCCAGCCGCGCGCGCCGTAATGCGCCTCAGCCACTGCGCGCCCGCTGGTTGCGACATCGGAGAGCATGTCGAACAAGGGCTGGTGGCACTCGGCCAGGTTGGTGGGTTCTGCCGGCCAGTAGTTCATCTCGGTGTTGATGTTCACAGTCATCTTGCTGTCCCACGGCGGTTGCATCTGGTCATTCCAGAGACCTTGCAGGTTGGCTGGTTGGCCGCCAGGGCGTGATGAGGCAATGAGCAGGTATCGCCCAAACTGAAAGTACAACGCCGCAAGCGCGGGGTCTTCGACCTTGGACACGGTTGCAAGGCGCTCCAGGGTTGGGCGATGCGCGATTAGACTCGCTCCGAGGTCAAGGCTGACGCGGCGAAATAGCGACTGGTGGTCGGCAAGGTGGGCGGCCTGGATGGCGTCGAAGTCTTTAGCCAGCACGCGTGCCAGTGTATTCGCACAGCGTTGTGCCGGGTCGGCGGAAAGGTCAGAATAGGTTACGTGGTTGGTCGCCGCAATCAGGTATAGCTCAACGGCCGTCGCCGCCTCGACGCGCAGCCCAGCGGCCGATGCCGTGAGTGTCCCGCCGGTGAGTCGCGCCGCCAGCCGCGATTCAAAATGGATGCCGTCCGGTTGGACGTTTCCAGCGAGTGCAAGCTGGTTGCCGGGCAGGTTGTGCAGCGTGGCGGATGGATGTGGGGAAGACAGCGTCGCTCGGAACGAGATTGCGCCGGGTTGATCGGCGCTCAAACGGACGATGATGACCTGGTCGGGGTAGCTGGCAAAGGTCTCACGCGTGTAGGTGACGTCGCCACACTTGTAGGTCACTGTGCCGGTAGCGCGGTCGAGATCGAGCCTGCGCACATAGTCGCCGGTCTCTGTATGGCCGTCAAAATGGATAAACAGGTCGCCCGTGGGTTGGTAGCACTTCTGGCCCAGCGGTTGCGACATGAATGTCTCCATTGCGATTATTTCGGCTTCGAGCTGGATCGCCGCGGCATGCTCCCATTGGCCCTGCCGCTCCAGCGCAAGCATCTGCAGCGTCATGGCACGCAGGCGGGGCAGGTGTTCGACCGCGGCGGGATGGGCGTAACTGTGGGGCTTGCCAGTCCACACGGTCGACTCGTTGAACTGGATGTGCTCGATTGGCACACCGCCATAGATCATCGCGCCGAGGCGTCCATTACCGACTGGCAATGCTTCAACCCATCGCTCAGCCGGTTCGCGATACCACAGAGATAGATTACTTGCGGATAGTTGTGTCATGAGGGTTGTAGATCCTTGCGAAAGTACGCCTTGCAGGTGCGGTCGCCAAACCAGTCCGGGATGACGGAGACGAGGCGAGTCATGCAATGGATGACAGGTCGGCAAGCAGGCGGTCAATCTCCTCCGCGGTGTTGTAGTGGGCGATGCCAATGCGCACCATGCCGCCCGTGTCCTCGACGCCGAGTTGTTCGGTGAGGTTCAGAGCGTAATAGTTGCCCGACCAGACCGCAATGGCGCGTTCGGCGAGGAACTGAGCAATCTCCAGCGGGGGATGGCCCTCCATGCGAATGGCGAAGGTGGGGACGCGCTCGTCGAGGCGGTTATGCGCCGTAATGCCGTACAGGCGTGTCCTGGGCAGCGCCATCAAGCCATCGAGCATCTGCGCCTTGAGCGCGGCCTCGTGCGTCTGGATGGCGCGCATGGCCGCGTGCAGGAGCGCTGACCGCTCGGAACGGTAACTGCCGCTCTCAGCCCGTCCGTGCGTCGTTCCCAGCCATTCGAGGTATTGCATTGTGCCGACGAGTCCGGCCAGCGATTCGTGGCTCTGTGTGCCGGTTTCCCACTTCCACGGTGGACGGTTGTCGGCAGGGCGCACCTTGTAGGCGGTCAATTGATCGAGTAGTTCCTGACGGGCGTAGACAACGCCAAGATGCGGGGCGAAGAACTTGTAGGGCGAGCAGGCGAGGAAGTCGCAGCCGATATCCTGCACGTTAATCGGCCCGTGCGGGGCATAGTGCACTGCATCGATATAAGTGAGTGCGCCGACCGACTTTGCAAGGCGGACGATCTCCTTCACCGGGTTGATCGTGCCGACGGCGTTGGATGCATAACCCACTGCCACTAGCTTTGTGTTGCTATTCAGGTAGCGATCAAAGTCGCTCATCCGCAGCGTGCAGTCGGCGGGATCGACTGCGACGACGTTCACCTTGACGCCGCGATCCTCAGCCATCAACCGCCAGGGGCTGAAGTTGGCGTCGTGATCGAGATAGGTGAGGATGATCTCATCACCGGGATGCAGGGTCCTGCCGATGGCGCGACTGAAGGCGAAGGTCAGGCTGGTCATATTCTGACCGAAGAACACTTCGCTGTTCAACCGGGCGTTGAGAAAATCGGCCATTGCCTCGTGCGCCGCGGCGACGATTACGTCGCTCTCGACGCTGCTGATGAATGCGCCGCCGTGGTTGGCGTTGCAGCGGGTGAGGTAAGCGGTCATGCCGTCGATGCACGACTGCGTCACCTGGGTGCCGCCGGGGCCGTCAAAGTAGACCAATGATTTGCCGTTAAAAGTGCGCGCCAGCGCCGGGAAGTGCGCGCGTATCTGCATGGGTTCGAGCATGATTTCTCCAGTTGACTCGGATGTAATGGGTTTATTATCGCCTTATGGAGATAAACGCGCAGCACAAACCAGGGTGCTACACCTGCGAGCGCATGGCGCGACCGGACGCGCCGCGTGGGATCGCATCTATCGGACGCGCCTGTGTTCTGTCGGCAGTGCAACTGCCGACAGAACACCAGGGTGGTTGTCAGTTTTTTTCAACGAGCGGGTGTGGTGATGGTGACCGGCTGGCGATTCGTTTCTGGTTGCTGCTGTGTCGCCTTGTTGGCGCGCAGCACACGCCACACGATGTCGGGCGCAAACAACACGGTTGGGGGCTTGAGCATGTTCATCACGTCGATGAACGCGCCGTATACCCTGGTGTCGCGCGCGGATGCATGATGCACCGCCAGCGTGTACTTGTTCAAAAGATTGGTGTAGAACGGCTTGACGCCTTCGGTCTCGGGGTACCGGAAGTCTTCGCCGGTGGCCAGCATCCACGCAGTATTTATCGTCTGGACAGCTTGCTTGTAAAATGCTCGTGATAGACCGGACAGTGACCGGCGCGTCTTGAGCACATTGCCCAGAGCGTTGGCTTCGCGCGATGCAACGGTCATGCCCTGCCCGAAGATCGGGTTGAAGCTGCACACCGCGTCGCCCATAACCAGGTATCCCTCGGGGAAGTGATTCATTTTCTCGTAATGCCGGCGCAGGCTGGATGGCACCTTATAGACGGCGCATTCCGAGAGTGGTTCTGCCTGAGAAACGAGGTTGTAGATATCCGGGGAGGCGAGGCTGCGGGCGAACTCGCAGAAGCCTTTGTCGTCGGTCGGCGCGTGATCGTTGAAGTAGCCGAACAGCGTGACCAGCCAGCGGTCACCCTCGATCGGGATGACAACGCCGCCGCGCTTCTCTACCGGCGCCGCCGGCAACACATACAGCACGCTGGATCCGGCAGGCACATCGCCCGCCTTGCGGCGATAGACCCGACTGGTGTAACCCACGTTAACGCGCACTTCGGACTCTTCCGGCTTGCCGTAACCCAGCCCGTCCAGCCACTGCGGCGAGCGTGACCCGCGCCCACTCGCATCGACAACTATGTCTGCGTTAAGGACGGTGTCCTTGCCGCCTGGGGCATCCGACTGCAGAATGACGCCCGTAATGCGCGAGTGGTCGGCGCTGGTCGCCAGGCCGTTGATAGAACACGCCTGCTTGATCTCGACATTCGGAATCGCTGCGACGCGCGCGCGAAGCTTTGAATCGAGCAGCGGGCGGCTTTCGCCAATAGAGCTGACTGTGCCCTGGAATGCGGCCTTATAGCTGCCGTAGTGGAACCAGCGCACGGTGGAGGCAAAGTCCATGACAACGGCGCCGTCATTCTCGAGTTCCTTCATCAGACCGGGGAACAGGTTGCCCATGGTCTCCATGCCTTTGGCAAGGATCGCATGCGCATGTTGCGCCTGCGGCACGCCCTTGCGCGACTTGACCTCGTCTGGCAACACGTCGCGCTCAATGAGCGTTACGTGGTCAAAGTGCTCGGAGAGCACGCGCGCCGCCAGCATTCCTGCGACACTGGCGCCGATCACGACTGCATGTTTACCAACCGTATTCGTCATGGAATTATTCACTTCGCTCATCTCACTCCCTTCCTATAAACACTCACACTGCATATCCGGGTCCTGTTCAGGACTCACTTACTGTTCTCGCGTACTCGCGCACGCGAGTACGCGAGTAACGATACGGTTTTGGCAGGGAGAAGTGAATATCCGCTGGAGGGATAAAGAGGGTGATAAAAGGGGGGATAAGCGCGCAGACTCCCGGATTCGCAGGCGAAAATTTCGGGAGTCTCTACGCGATGCTTTACTTACCGTTTCGCCGCGAGGGTGCGTTGGATCTGGTCGATGTGCCCCTCGCCGTGGGCGGCGTAACTGCGCAATTGGTCTTCAAGCGTGACAATGCCGATATCGGGATGCAATCCGGCGCGCACCCAGTCGGCGTCACTCAGACTCTCGAAGAAGATCACCCAGCGGGCATGCAGTCCTCGCAGAAGCTGTAACGATAGCGCAATAGCCGGGTTGTCGGTATCCGGGAGCGCAGCCCAGCGATCCTGATCGTAAGGCCTAAGCGTCGGATGGTCTTCCGTCGCGATCAGCTTGCAGCGGATAAAGCTGTTCATGTGCGAGTCTGCAACGTGATGCACATTCTGCGCTACTGACCACTCACCAGGCAGGTGGCGGGTTGTTAACTCGGCGGGCGACAGGCCGCGCACGACGGCTTCGAGAGACGCAGGCAACTGCGCGATCCGATCGATCAATGCACGCCGTTGTTCGGTATCGAGTTGTGACATTGCGCGGTTCTACTCTACGGCGATTTTCACTACTGCTTTCTTCACCGGCGTCGATGCGTCGATTGCCATGCCGGGCATGTGACCATCGTTCGGCCACAGCACCATGAAGTCGCCGTCCGAAAGCGTCACCCAGTCGCCGTCGCCAGAGAGCGGCAGGAAGTCTTTCACCGGGTCGTACGCGCCCTGTTGCAGACGCTTGAGCATTGCAAAGCAGATGCGCTCCTGCCCGGAGACGATGTACTGGATGTCGATGTAACGCTTATGGGCTTCCCACTTGCCTGCGCCGGGGAGTTTGCTCGAATACTCCTGGATCAGCACATACAGGTTTTTGCCATCGAGCTCGATGCGACCGACCGGCAGTGCTGCCAGATCCGTCTCGCGCAGGAACGCAAAGGCGCGTTCGAACTGCTCACCCAAACCGGCGTACATGCCGGTATTCATAATGTTATCTGTAATCATGGTTATCACTCCAAGCTTAGTCTTACGCAGCTGGCGGATATTGTCAAACACAGTGTTTATAATGCATCATTGACAGACCCGGAGCATCCTCATTGTTCTTCCCATCGTTTACACGCTTCCTTCTGCCTATGCTGTTCGGTCACGAGTAGTTTCCAGTTTGTGATTTTGGTGTAATTTGTTGTAATAAGGAGGACAGTCAATGACCGTTTCTGCTGAACCTTTGCAACGTGTGGTCTGTCAGTGGTGCCAGACACAGAATGAGAAGATTGCCACGGCCTGCCGGTCGTGCGGCGCCCCACTCGATATTGCCAACCTGGTGAGTGAGTCGGGCTGGCGTGAAGCCCCGCGCATCAAGGACATGACCGAAATCCGCTTTGGCAACAGCCAGTGCCAGGTGGAAGGCGAGATCGTGCCGGTAGCGGAGATTCAGCTCGCGCCGGGCGACTCGGTGTTCTTCGAGCACCACGTCATGTTGTGGAAGGACCCTGGCGTCGCAATGACAGTGATGTCGTTGCAGGGCGGGACGAAGCGCATGCTGGCGGGCATGCCGTTCATAATCAGCGTAGCTAACGGCCCAGGGCGAATCGCATTCTCGCGCGACGCCACCGGCGAGCTGGTGCTGCTGCCGTTGCATCCGGGCATGGAACTCGATGTGCGCGAACACGCCTTCCTGCTGTGCTCGCATCACATCGACTACTCCTATGTGCGCATCAAGGGTCTGCGCAACATCTTGTTTGGCGGGCAGGGGATGTACATGGATCGCTTTGTCACGACCAACGTGCCCGGGCTGTTGGTGTTGCACGGCTACGGCAATGTGTTTGAACGCGTGTTGCGGCAGGGTGAGAGCATCCTCATTGAACCCGGCGCGTTTTTGTATAAGGACTCAGCCGTGACGATGAACGTGGAGTCACAGCAACTCACCACCGGGCTGTTCGGCGGGACGAGTATGAACCTGGCGCGCATGACCGGACCCGGACGGGTCGGCATCCAGTCGATGTACGTTCACCATGAGACCGCATAAGGGAGGCGATGCTGTGACAGGAAATCTCAACCAGGCGTCAGTTTCGGGGCATCGCTATACCTGCGCGTGGTGCGGCACACTCAGCGATGGCGTCAGCCTGAGTTGCCCCGGCTGTGGCGTAACCGTGAATGTCAAGGATATCGTCACGGAGTCCGGATGGACAGAAGCGCCTGGCCGTAAGGATATGGCGAAGTTGCAATTTGGCAGTTCGTATTGCCAGATCGAGGGCCAGTATGTGCCAGTGGCAGACATGAGCCTGTCGAAGGACGACAGCGTTTATTTCGCCCATCACGTGCTGCTGTGGAAGGACCCGGCAGTGACGATCACGAACATGCCAATCAAAGGCGCGTGGAAACGCGTGCTCGCGGGGCTGCCGGTGATCATGGCGACCGCGCGCGGGCCGGGGCATATCGCCTTCTCGCGTGACGTGCCGGGCGAAACAGTAGCGCTGCCGATTCAACCCGGCCATTCTGTGGACGTGCGTGAGCACGTGTTCATTGTTGCAACAGGGCAGGTGAGCTACGGGTTCTTTCAGACCGGCATCTGGTTTACCACGCAGAAGGAAAAGGAGACGGAGACCCATTACCCCGTAGGGTACATGATGGATCGCTTCACGGCGGAGCATGCGCCGGGACTGATGCTACTGCACGCTTCGGGCAACGTGTTTGTCCGCAAGCTGCAACCGGGCCAGACTATCCTCGTCAAGCCGACCGCGCTGCTTTTTAAGGATCAGAGTGTGCAGATGCAACTCTACTTTGAGCATCCCAGTGGCGCCGCGCCGGCGGGATTGGGCGGCCTGGGCGGTGGATTGTTGGGCAGCATCGTGAATACGCTCTCGTCGTTTGGTCAGCGCTACATCTGGCTGCAATTGACGGGGCCAGGGCGCGTGGCGGTGCAGTCGGCGTTTGAGCCGATAGAGGGCGAGGCCGGGACAATCACCAGCCACTCGAACGCGTTGCGGAAGCGGTGGTAGCACCCCATGAATGAACTCACGGGAGGCGGCCGACCTAAATCGACGGCTTAGGCGCGTTGTTTGTCGCAGTAAGCCCGGATGGATTCCTCGGCAACCAGCCAGGGGCTATTGTCGCCACTGCCCTGACGCCGGCTGACGATCTTGCGATCCCGGCAGAGTTGCTGGATGGTGCGGGCGGCGAGTTTGTACTTGTCGCTCGCAGCTTTCACCGATATAAAGTGCAGTCCTTTGTCGCCAGCGGGCAGGCGCTTCTTGCCGCTGGTGTACTCAATTTGCACGTCGCCCTTGCGCTTGCTGGACGAGGGTTCAAGCACAAACTCCTGTTCGATGCCCCGGATCGTGCGGTTGCCTGCGCGCACGCTGAACACCTCTTTGGGCTTTTTCTTCGCAATGACGTTTAGAAGGGTTTGCACTGCTTTCATCACCGGTCATCCTCCTCAAGCTTTAAAACCTTCAGGATGGTTTTGTCATCTTTGCGTTTGATCAACGCCAGATCATAACCGTCGGCCAACCCCTCCGAAACGTACGAGATGACCTTGTTCTGCAGATGCTCGGCTTGCGCGTCCGATACGGCGGGGTACTTCTTGCGGATGGCGTTATACAAGCTTGTGAGCGCTTCTTGCGCCGATGCGCTTTGGATGCTAATTGCTTCTTTCACCCGTCACCTCGTGGAGTGTTCGTTCTTCTTCCTTCAATACGATGGATCGATTGTCATCGAGCTTGAACCGGTCGATGATGCGGATGCGCGTGCGCACATCCTGCACCTGGGCTTTCAATTGCTCGATTTCGAGATGGGTTTTCTCGGTGTGGGCCTCCATCTCGCGGATTTCGGCCTCGGTCTTGCGGCGGTTCATGTAGTTAGTGACGAACGCGACGATGATGCCGCTGACGATACCGCTGAAAAGCGTGTCGATCAGTGTATTCAGAATGTTTGTTTCCATCGTTCAGACGTCTCCCAACCTTAATCTTCCGCTATTCGATACACGCTCCAACCCGAATCGGCTGCGTCGGCTTGCCTTTGGACTGTCTAATACTATACTATACAATCTCTAATTGAATCGGGGTTTTGGCGTAGAAAAACGAAAAGGGCGCAAACTGCGCCCTACGATCACTTTCCGTTCCGTTCTCAACCGCCAACTTGCCCTATTTCGGCGCCATACTCACAGCCTGCATGTGGTTCCCTTCAGGGTCGTAGAAATCGACGACGGCCACCATCCCTGGAATCACATAGGGTTCGAGGGTCTTCACGCCGGCTTCGCGCAACGACTTTGCCGCGGCAAACGCGTCATCCACGTTCCACACCAGGGTGCCACCACCGCCCTGCGGAGGCACAGGATCCGGCCCTCGCCACAGGTTGATTGCCACCTGAACGCCGTCCTGCGGGCCATATTGCGCCCAACCCATTTCGTCCATTGCCGTGCCGGGCAGGCCGAGGACCTCACTATAAAAATGCTTGGCCTGTTCCCAGTTCGTCACATTAAAACTCGTCAACGCGATACTCTTGAGTACTGACATTACAAATACCTCCGAAAATAAGTATAGAACTTCTGTTCTATACTGTCAATAGAAAACCGTAAAATGATGTGACCGAAACAGTCTTCCCTACGACCTACGGAAGAATAAAAGAAAGGGTCGCGAGGTCAAAGTAGGTGATCGCGTTGGCGTTGGCTTGAAGGATGAGCCGGCTTGACTCTGCGCCGGTGATGTGGAGCGATCCGGCGGTCAGGGTGGTCGTGTACGCGTGTGTCTCAAGTGTTTTCACCTGCGGCGCGCCGTCGACGGTCACATACTGGAGCGTCTGAAGTATGACGACGCCCTGATCGGTGACTTCGCCGCCGGGACCGGCCACGTTCCCCGCGAATACAAAGGTGCGTTTGCTCGCGCCCGCACTATCGGTGTACCAGGCGTTCTCGATGTGATACTGGTTGTTTGAGAATGGCGGGCGCACCTGGACGATGGCGCCCGATCCGGCAGTGATGCCATTGGGAATTGGCTGGAACACGGCGATTTCGGCCGCAGCAGCGAGGGGCTGGCGAGGTTGCTTGCGCGCGACGTCGGCCAGGGCTGGCGCGGGCGTCTGGTGAGCGGTGACGGCCTGTTGGGAAGCGAGCAATGCCTGTGCGTCCTTGGCCGCATTGCGTTGCAGGTCGCTGACTGTTGGGGTAGGCAATGGGATCACGGCATTTGCTCGCGGCGCCACTGGCGGGTTGGCAAGCGCGCCCAGGAAAGTCGCCGCCGCCGTGATCAGCAGGACGACAAGACCCACCTGGATGATGGCTTTCGGTTTGGAGGAAGGTGTGTGCTTCATCTAGTTACTGTTACTCCATGTGATATCTGACCCTGGGCCGAGTGTCTTTTGTGTGCGAGGGTCGTTGTTGATTTTTGAGTAAAGCTGCGACCAGCCGGCGTTTGGCGTATTGTCCAGGTATTGACACGGGCCATTCGTTTGACAGGCCTGCCATTGCGTCAAGGTTCCCTTGAAGTTGAACGCCTGGCCATGGTTGGTGTAACCATACAGGCTCATGCGATACCACTGATCTGCATGCACGCCGTTTGTGAGGTAAATTTCGGGCACGGGATAAGCCGGAAGCGCGCCCCATGAAACGTACCAGACATCCTCGATCGACCAGTAGTTGTTGGGGGTGCAACTGGGGCACGAACTGTATGGGCAGCCGTCGCACGACCCATAGTTGTAGAGGTAGGACGTATTCGTAAACACCGATGTATAGCCATCCACCCATGCGCGGGTTTGCGCGCGTCCGCCAAAGCTCGGTTCCATGTCATTCCCACCTAGAATAGTGACTTTGGAAGCAATGCTGGGCGGGTCAACAATCCAGGCAGCAATGTTGTTGATCATCGTGCTCCAGGCGGCGCCATGCTCACGCGTCACCCCTGAACCGTAGTTGACGGTTCCAACAACCAGGTAGAGGTAGGCGCCCGCGGGCGAACACAGGTAAAACTGATTGAGATATGCCTCGCTGGCTGCCGCGATGTCGCTCACAGAACGAAATGCATAGGAGCCGAAAATATAGACGCCGTAGGAAAGCGTCGGCGCGTCATACGCCGGCTGGCCGAAGTCAAGGATGACGAGCGTCGATGTTGCCGCCGGTGTGGCCTTGCCCTGCGCACACCCCAGGTTCTTTAATGTATTGATATTTGTTGTAGACATATACCGCGACGCGCCAAATGTAAAGGCGGTGTTATTCGCGCCAAAAGTCTGGATGTTCGTGTTGCTCACGGCCGGGATGTAGGCATACCGGGTCACGGCCGGGTTGAGCGGGTTTCTGGCGGCGCCGAGCGTAGCGGCCATCGACAAACACAGTCCCAGAGTTATAAGGAGATGCTGATTGAGTTTCATGTTCATGTCCGGGCGAATCATAGGTGCATCACCCCAGTAGCGCGATTGTTGGTTCAGCGTATTTATGCGGGCGAGTGTTCCTGCAAAGATGAATCTCCCATGTTCTCGTGTATGATAAAAACAAATGTTCGATATTTCTGAGATCGCGGACCGGTATGAACCAGATGCTCAAGCAGTTGTGTTTCAAGGCGACTGCCTTGACCTTCTAGCAACCATCCCATCTGAGTCGATCCAGCTTGTTGTTACGTCTCCGCCGTATAACCTGGGTAAGGAATACGAGAAGCGATCCACGTTGCCACAATATGTTGCATGGCAAAGTCAAATTATTACCGAGTGCTTTCGAGTCGTAAAACCAACCGGCAGTATTTGCTGGCAGGTTGGGAACTATGTTGATAAGGGCCGTATCGTGCCTTTGGACATAGCGCTGTATTCTACATTCGACAAACTCGGCATGCAACTTCGTAACCGCATCGTGTGGCATTTTGAACATGGGTTGCACTCATCGCGAAGACTCTCCGGCCGTTACGAAACCATTATGTGGTTTACCAAGACGAGCGAGTATCTCTTCAACCTTGATCCGATACGTGTGCCACAGAAATATCCAGGCAAGAAATATTTCAAGGGCCCACACGCGGGTGAATATTCGGGCAATCCTCTTGGAAAGAATCCCGGCGACGTTTGGATTTTTCCGAATGTAAAAAATAATCATATTGAGAAAACGCAACATCCGTGTCAATTTCCAATCGAACTCGTTGATCGCCTTGTGTTAGCGCTGACAAACGAGCAGGATTGGGTATTGGACCCGTTTATGGGTGTTGGCTCAACGGTTGCCTCTGCGATACGTCGCCATCGCCGCGGGGCTGGCGCGGAGATCGTATCGAGTTATGTGGAGATTGCACATAAGCGCATACAACAGGCATTTGAGGGAACACTGAAGGTGCGGGAAATGGGCACACCCGTGTATGATCCACGAGATGCGGGCATCGCGTTGACGAAAGTTCCATGGACAATTCCAACTGTGGAATGTTAGAAGTTGATAAGAAAACCCGCGCCAGGGTTGACACAGGCATCCCGATCTGATACCGTAAAGTCATTGGGGAGTAGCCAACCATGCGGCTGACCGTGTGGAAAGGCGCGTCGTCAAGACGGTAGTGTTGATAACACTGCCCGGCGCGTTTCATGTGTGCGAACACAAAGGCGAGACCATCACTATCAATGTGGTGGCTCGCCTTTTTTATTACAGCAGCCTCCACGAATCAAAAACGAAATGCAGGAGGTTGTTCGCATGACAGATTGGCACAACAAGGATACACAGTCGGTTCAACAGGAGCTTGGCGTCTCAGCAGCGCTGGGGCTGGATGACACCGAGGCCGCAAGCAGGTTCGCGCAGACCGGACCGAACGAACTGATTGACCACGGGATGAAAAGCCCGTGGCGCATCCTGTGGGAGCAGTTCACCGCCACAATGGTGCTGATTCTGCTCGCGGCTGCGCTGGTATCCGGGCTGCTGGGCAAAGTGAATGAGACGATCTCAATCCTCGCCATCGTCGTCCTGTTCAGCCTGCTCGGTTTCACGCAGGAATATCGCGCCGAGAAGGCGATGGCTGCGCTCAAGAAGATGTCGTCGCCCGTAGTGCGCGCGCGGCGGGCGGGACAGTTGAAGGAATTGCCTGCGCGCGCGCTCGTTTCTGGCGATATCATTCTGCTGGAAGCGGGCAATGTGATTCCTGCCGATGCGCGCATGGTCGAGAGTTATAGCCTGCGCGCGCAGGAATCGGTGCTGACCGGCGAGTCCGAGCCAGTCGATAAGCACACCGACGCCATTGCTGGCGCAGACCTGCCGCTGGGCGACCGCCGCAACATGGTGTATATGGGCACAATCGTCACGTATGGCCGTGGGACAGCGGTCGTGGTTGCCACGGGCATGCAGGCCGAACTGGGCAATATCGCGACCGCATTACAGGCGGTGAAGCATGAACAAACCCCGCTGCAAAAGCGGCTGGATCAGTTGGGCAAGTGGCTGGCGCTTGCCGGCGTGATCACGGCGGCGCTGGTCATGGCGCTCGGCCTGTTGCGCGGCGAGGACTTCCGCGAGATGTTCCTGGCCGGCGTGAGCGTTGCCGTCGCCGTCGTGCCGGAGGGGTTGCCCGCCGTCGTCACATTTACGCTGGCGCTCGGCGCGCGACGCATGCTGAAACGCAATGCGCTCATCCGCAAGTTGCCCGCTGTCGAAACACTCGGCGCCGTGACGGTGATCTGCACTGACAAGACCGGCACACTCACCGAAAATCGGATGACCGTGGTCGCGCTCGATGTGGCGGGTCACTCGGCGACCCTTGGCGATGACATCGAGGGCGCGCCGGGGGACGCCACACGATCGCTGCGATTGTTGCTGACCGGCGCCGCGCTATGCAATGACGCGACCATCAGCCCCGCACCCGTTGACGGTGGCACTTCGACGGTGGGCGATCCCACCGAGGCCGCGTTGCTCGTTGCTGCGATGCGGATGGGACTGCAGAAGGCGGCGCTTGAGCGGGATATGCCGCGCGTAGCCGAACTGGCCTTTGACTCCGAGCGCAAGTGCATGACCACTGTGCACAGGATGGGCGAGATAGCCCACGACACTTCTCTGCCACCGTCGCCCTATATTGCCTTTACCAAAGGTTCGGTCGATGGCATCCTGACGATCTCAGACCACGTCATGCTCGACGACGGCCCTGTCGCGATCAATGACGACTTTCGAACGCGCATCGAGCGCGCCAATGCTGGCCTTGCTGCGCGCGGGATGCGCGTGCTGGGTGTCGGGTTCAAACCGGTGAAAGCCCCCCTCGCCGACGCGAACGCGGAACGCGCGCTCATCTTCATCGGCCTGATCGCGATGATCGACCCGCCGCGCGCCGAGGTGACCGTCGCGGTGCAGACGTGCAAGACCGCTGGGATTCGGGCGATTATGATCACCGGCGACCATCCGCTGACCGCGCGAGCGATTGCCGAACAACTGGGCATCAGCGCAAACGGCAAGGTCGTCACCGGCCAGCAACTCACTGCCATGAGCGACGCCGAACTGACGACGGCGCTGGCCGACACGTCGGTGTTTGCCCGCGTGTCGCCGGCGCACAAGTTGCGCATCGTTGAGGCGTTGCAGGCACAGGGCGAGGTGGTGGCGATGACCGGCGACGGCGTCAACGATGCGCCGGCGCTCAAGAGGGCCGACATCGGCGTGGCGATGGGTATCACCGGCACGGATGTGTCGAAGGAGGCGTCGGACACGGTGTTGCTCGATGATAACTTCGCAACCATCGTTTCTGCAGTAGCCGAAGGGCGCACAATCTACGACAACGTCAAACGCTTCGTCAAATTCTCGATCGCCGGCAATATTGGCAAGATCGCTGTGATGCTGATCGCTCCGCTGCTGGCGTTGCCGTTGCCCCTATTGCCGCTGCAATTGCTGTGGTTGAACCTGCTGACCGACGGGTTGCTTGGGCTGGGGCTTGGCGTGGAGCCGGCGGATCGCAACATCATGCGCCGCGCCCCGCGCAGCAAGCGCGAGAGCATCTTCGCGGGCGGCATGACGGTACACATCGCATGGATGGGCGCCTTGATTACTGTGCTCGCGGGCGGCGTCGGCCTTGTCTACTGGTCTGCCGGACTTGCGACGTGGCAGACGATGATCTTCAGCACATTGGCTTTTTGCCAGGTTGCACAGGCGCTGGCTGTGCGGTCGCAACGCGACTCGCTTTTCACGCTGGGACTGTTCAGCAACAAACTGCTGTTCGGGCTGGTCGTGGGAGTGGTGCTGCTGCAACTGATGGTGTTGTATGTCCCGTTCATGGATGCATTCCTCAATGTCGAATCGCTGACGCTGGTCGATCTGGCCATCAGCCTCGGGCTGGGCAGCTGTGTGTTGATCGTGTCAGAGGTGGAGAAGGCGTTCATTCGACGCCGTGTGATGTAGTGGCAGATGGGCAACCGCGGATGGGCAACCGCAGATGGGCAACCGCAGATGGGCAACCGCAGATGGGCAACCGCAGATGGGCAACCGCAGATGGGCAACCGCAGATGGGCAACCGCAGATGGGCAACCGTAAAGGTTGCCCCTACACCGGTTTGCCTGATTTGGACATTCACTGTAATCTGTATGTGGAGAATGTTGAAATGACCAAACTACTAACATGGAAACCCGACTGGCAGGCGTGCCGCGACAACCTGGTGCGCTGGTGGAACCGAGAAGGGATGGGACTGTACATGGAGGTGCTGCGCGACCAGCCGCGCGCGGGCATTCCTTCTGTTGACCTGCCCGCCGACCTGGAATATCGCTGGACGAATGCCGAGTACCGTTGTTCTGCCGCGGAAGCCCAGATGGCGCGCGTCGACTTCTGGGCCGAGGCATTCCCGTATTTCGATACGCAGATTGGCCCTGGCAGCCTGGGCACATTTATCGGGTCGCGCCCTGGCTTTGCTGTGGACACGGTCTGGTATGAGCCGTACATTACTGATCCTGATCAGGTGCAGGGGATCAGCCTGACGGCGGATCGGCACTGGCTGGACGTGCACCTGGGGTTGATCGATGAGGGCATGCGGCGCGCGGGCGGTCGCTATCTCGTCGGAATCCCGGACCTGATTGAAAACATGGATACGCTCGCGGCGTTGCGCGGCGACGCCAACCTGCTGTATGACCTGGTCGATCGCCCCGATTGGATTCCTGCGCGCCTCGAAGAGATCAACCGCATTTACTTTGAGATATTTGATCTGATGACTGCGCGCGTGTCGCCCGACGGGGATGGCAATGCGTTTTCTGCGTTTCACATCTGGGGGCCGGGGAAGACGGCGAAGATTCAATGCGACATCTCGGCGACACTGTCACCGCGCATGTTCCGCCGCTTCGTGCAACCCTATCTGCGCGCGCAGTGCGAGTTCCTCGACTTCTCGCTGTATCATCTGGACGGCACGAATGCGATGCAACACGTCGAGCCGTTGCTTGAGATTGAGCCGCTCAACGCGATTGAGTGGACGCCGCAGGCGGGTCGCCCTGGCGGTGGCGATCCGTGCTGGTTCGACCTGTACAAGCGCATCCGCGCCGGCGGCAAAGGCGTGCAGGCGGTCGGCGTGCAGCCGGAGCAGGTCATTCCGCTGGTGGACGCCGTAGGGCCGCATGGGGTGTTCATTCTGCTGGCCGACCCGGTCGATCAAGTCACTGCCGAGAAACTGATGCGCGACCTCGAACCCTATCGCACCTGAGGAGGCGCCCGATGAGCTATCAACGCGTCTTGGATGCAATCCATCTGCGCCCGACCGACCGCGTGGCGGAACAGGAGAATCTCGATCACCCGGCGTTCATGCGGGAGTTGATCGGCTATGACCCGTGGTCGAATCCCGCGCAGGCGTATATCGATACCTACAAGAAGCTCGATGTCGATTGGATCTTTGGCATCCCGAAACGCACGGTGCGGTTCGACCGCGGCGAGTCGAGTCGCGACGGCGCGGATGGCATCCGCTATACCGAGTGGGGCATGACCGGGAGCAGTTGGCGCGAGGACTTCGCGTTCACGGACATCGAAGATGTGCTGAACTACGACCCCATGACGTTAATCTCGGCAGAGGGAATCAACCAGACGATCCAGAATTGCCGCGACGATCAGGCGTTGATGGGCGATGCGGCGCTGGTGAGCGGTCTGTACTACACCACGCTGTTTCAGTTTCCCATCATGACGTTTGGCTGGGAGCTGTTTCTGATGGCGGCGGCCTCGGAGCCGGAACGATTCGACCGCGTCCTGCGCGACTTCGCCGCCGTGTCGTGCTTTAACGTGGCCGCATGGGCAAAGAGTGGTTTCGATCTGGTGCTGCTGCACGATGATATCGCGATGGAGCGCGGTCTCGTGTTTCACCCGAAGTGGTATCGCAAGCGCTTGTTCCCGCTGTATGAGCGCATCCTCGAACCACTCAAGGCGAACCGCAATCTGCGCGTTGCCTTCGTGTCCGATGGCGACTACACCCCGATGCTCGACGATCTGGTGGCGCTTGGGTTTGACGGGTTCATCATCAACAACAATATGAACCTTGCCGAGATTGCGCGCGGGATCGGGAAGGATCATTTCCTGATCGGGAATGTGAGCACCTCGATCCTGACGTTTGGGACGCCTGAGGATGTGCGGCTCGAGGTCAAGCGCTGCCTCGATGATGCGCGGCCCTGCGCCGGGCATATCATCAAGGCAACCGCCGATCTACCGCACAATATCCCGGTCGTCAACATGCGCGCGTACTTCGACGCCGTCAACGACCTTGGGCGAGGATGATGCGCGACTGGAGGGTGAGCGCGAGCCCGCGAATTAATGTTACTGTTGGTAAACTCATTTTCGTAGGGACGACACCCTCTAAAACATCGGTTTTACGAAGACATTGGCCCACTATGGCGGCTTATCGGTTGCCAGGAGGCGTTTCTCTCCCACCAGGCGTAGTTTGCCAACAGTCAAGATGAGCCTGGCGGCACACCGCAAGGCATGAAAACAGCCATCTATTTTCATATCAGTAACTTTGCAATCGCAGCAGCAATTGCAAATCGCAACAATGCGGGGAATACGCCTGCTGACAATGCTATCTCCGTACACCGCCGCTGGGCGGACACACGGGTCCCGCTACGCGCCGTGAGGCCGCCTGACGTGGCGCATGCAGCCGGGCGGACACACGGGTCCCGCTTCGCGCCTACGTCATACATCCACGAAGCGGCGGCTACGCGCCATGTGGCTGGCTGACGTGGCGCATACAGCCGGGCGGACACACGGGTCCGCGCCTACGTCATATATCCACGTAGCGGCCGCTACGCCCTGTGTGACCGCCTGATGTTGCGCATGCAGCCGGGCGGACACATGGGTCCCGCTTCGCGCCTACGTGATACATCCACGTAGTCTGTACGGTTTTTTTGCTTAATCTTCATAAGCGCGTTAAGGAACGCAAACCACCTCGAATCTCCAATCTCCAATCTCCAATCTCTAATCTCCAATCTCAAACCGCGCACTCACCGGCTGCGGCGCGCCGAGTGCGATGCCTCGCTCTGACGGCGAGCAACCACCGATTGTGACGCGGAACTCGCCCGCTTCGATCATCGGTGCGCCGTCTTCGCCGATGATCTGCATCATCTCTGGCGTGATCGTGAATGGCACGACCCGGTGCTCACCCGGCTTGAGGGATACCCGCTCGAAGTGAACCAAGGTGCACAGGGGCGCCGGCACAGAGGTCTGCACATCGGTGATGTAGAGTTGCGCCACTTCCTCGGCTTCGACCGCGCCGGCATTGGTCAGCGTGAACTGCCCGGTCACGGTGTCGCCTGTCTTTAAGGAACTGGCCGACAAGGTCAAGTCGCTAAAGACGAACTGCGTGTAGCTGAGACCGAAGCCAAACGGATAGCGCGGCACTGCGGTTGCGTAGCGGTAGGTGCGGCCGGCCATGGCGTAATCCTCGAACGGCGGCAGGTCATCGACAGACATGGGGAAGGTGAGCGGCAGCTTGCCGGAGGGAGATTCTTTGCCGAACAATACGTCTGCGACCGCGTAGCCGCCTTCCTGACCGGGGTACCACACAAACATGATGGCATCGACCAGGTTCTCAATCTCGCCAAGGTCAATCGGGCTGCCGCCGGTGACGACGAGCACGATCTTCGCGCCGCCGCGCGCCAACCGCTTGATGAAGTTGACCTGCACTGCCGGCAAGCCGAGTTGCGAGCGGTCGCCGTTCTCAATTGACAGGATGGCGTCGCCCTCTTCGCTTTCCAGCAGGGGCGATAGACCCACGCAGGCGATGGTGATGTCGGTCCCGCTGACGATGTCATACGTCCAGTCCATCTCATTCTGGTTTGGCGCGGCAAGCGTGCAGCCGGGGCGATACTCAATCGCCATGCCTTCGGGGATGCGATTTACCACGCCTTCGAGGATCGTCGTCAGGCTGTCGCTCAGGCCGTAGTAATTGCCCAGCAACACCTCGATATTTGCGGCGGTCGGGCCGGTGACGACGACCGAGCGGGTCTTGTCGGTGATCGGCAGAAGAGCCCCTTTGTTCTTTAGCAACACGACCGACTTCAGCGCGGCTTCATGCGCCAGGGCGCGGTGCGCCGGGCTGTTGACGACGCTCATCGGCGTGGTCGAGAACGGCACGCGCTCGGGCGGGTCAAACATGCCCAGCTTGAAGCGCGTCGCCAGTGTGCGCATCAGCGACTGGTCGATGTCGGCTTCAGTGATCAGCCCGCGCGCCAGCGCCTCACCGAGCTTGTCGTAGGTGGCGCCACAAGCGATGTCGCAGCCGGCCTTGAGCGCGAGCGCGGCGCTCTCGGGCGCGTCCTTCGTGAGTTTGTGGCCGTTGTGAATGTCGCTCAGCGCGCCGCAGTCCGAAACGACATGCCCTTTGAAGCCCCACTTGCCGCGCAATGTTTGCACGAGCAGCACATCGCTCGCGCAGGCCGGTTCGCCGTTGACGCGGTTGTACGCGCCCATCACGGCCTCGACCTTTGCCTCGGTCACCAGTTTCTCGAAGGCGGGCAGATAGGTGTCGTTCAGGTCGCGCAGACTCACGCGCGCGTCAAAGACGTGGCGATCCTTCTCAGGGCCGCTGTGCACCGCGTAGTGTTTCGCGCACGCCGCCGCCTTCATGTATTTCGGGTCGTCGCCCTGCAGACCGCGCACGAAGGCCGAGCCCAACTCGCCGGTCAGGTGCGGGTCTTCGCCCCACGTCTCCTGACCACGCCCCCAGCGCGGGTCGCGGAAGATGTTGATGTTGGGCGACCAGAATGTCAGCCCGCGCGAGATGGCGGAATCGCCGAACTTGCGCAGCGACTCGTGGTGCTTGGCGCGCGCCTCGTCGCCGATGGCCGACGCGATGCGCTGGATCAAGGCCGCATCCCAGGTCGCGGCCATGCCGATGGCCTGTGGGAACACCGTTGCGCGGCCGGCGCGCGCCACGCCATGCAACGCCTCGTTCCAGTAGTTGTACGCCGGCACGCCCAGGTGCGGGATGGCGGAGGCGCCGCTGGTCATCTGGCTGATTTTCTCGTCAACCGTCATGCGCGAGATCAGGTCGGCGACGCGGGTCTCAGTGGGAAGGTCGGGATTCTTGTAAACAGGCGTTGAGTTGTTGTTGCCTACGGTCATTTTCGGTTCCTCGTGTTGGATAATGCGAGTCATATCGGGTCATATCGGGTTATATCGAGCCACATAAGGTTGATTTTATACGGAGCGGCAAATGTACAAAACCATATTCGGAAAACATGGCAGGGCGGTGGCCTTCTGGAGCTACGGCAAGCTTGGCCTGATGACTGAAGAAGAGGGGGATCCGCAGTTATTCGACCTGAACGTGCCTGGTGAGACGGAGTGGCAGTTCGGGCCGGAATACCGGGAGGTCGCCGGACAACGGAAGATCATTCTGCACAGCCATCGCAAAACCGCGATGAAGGATCTGGTGATCGGCAACCTGACTCGCCGCATCTGGACGTATGACTGGGAAAGCGCTGAGTTGCGCGAGATATTTACGGGGCGCCGCCCTGCAGACTGGATGGGCGTGACTGAGTTTCTCGATGGCGGCAGCCGGGCGGTGGTGAACGCGATCATCGACGGCGAACAACGCCTGTTCCTGGCCGACGTGGAACACGAGACTTATGATCCCATCACACTGCCGGGGTGGGGGTTTCATTACTGCGAGTCATTGAGCCCCGATCAAAAACGCATTGCGTGGCACGTGACGCATTCCAAGTTCGCCAGCATCGAGACCAATCCCTATATGCCCTCTGCCTATTCCATCAACGTCATGAACCTGGCAACGCGCGAACGCGCGCTCATTGCGGGGAAAGCCGGCCATCTCTATTTTGGCCCGCAGTGGTCGCCCGACGGCCGGCGATTGACGTTCCTCGATTGCCATTCCGCCGAGGATCCAGCGCATTTCTGGGCGGATATCTGCGTGGCAGAGGCAGACGGTTCGTCCTTGCGGGTGATTACAACAGGACAATCCCACTGGTTTGCAACCTCCTATGGCCACGCGCATGCGCGCGGAGGCGGTTCCAATATCACCGCATGGGCGCCAGCGGGATTTGCCATTCCGACGGACGCGCCAAAAGGCTTCGGGGATCATGGGCTGGTCAGCCACACGTGCAGGCTGCCAGGCTCTCACCCGGATGTCACCTACGACAACACGCGACCGGATCATGAGGAATTTGTATTCAAACCTGATGATGCGCGCGGCGGGACGCACCTGCGACTGCTCGATCCTGACACCGCTGCCGTCTACGACCTTACGCCGCCTGAGGAAGGGCGCTGGGACTTTCGACTCTCGTTTTCACCAGCCGGGGACAGGATACTGTTCTCCCGCGCGAGACCCGGCGCCCCTGCCGAACTGTGGATTATGGACGCCGATGGGAGTAACCCCGGGTTCCTCACGCGCGGTTTTGAAGACAAGGGCGCTGATTTTGGGCGGTGGCTGACGTTTTAGGTAATAAACTAACGCGCAGTTGCGGCACGTTTCTTCGATGCGAAGTGGTTGCTTCAAGCAAGAGGTGGGATGACAATGCTCAAAAAGAAAGTTCAACGGCATGCTATGTGGATCGGCAAACTTCAGTTCGTTCAGGTTAAAGCACCTGGCTGGCTTCACATGACCACGGTACTGATGGCCGGGTTGCTTGGGTTGCTGTTTGGTCTGTTTGTGGTGATGCCTGGAAGTGTGGCATACGCTGCTACAAGCATTGTTGTCAATACCCTGTCCGATGGTGTCCATGCCTCATGCGCTACGCCGTGTACACTCCGCGACGCCATAACCGCTGCCAACGTGAGTGGGGGCACGATCACGTTTGACATTGACGGAACTATCGTATTAACCGGCTCTCTGCCGACCATCAGCAATACGGTTACCATCGACGGCAGCGGTCACGCTATCACCGTGAGCGGGAATAACCTCTATCAGGTGTTGATCGTAAATTACGGCCAGTCACTTATTTTGCAAGCCATCACCATTGCCAAAGGATCCGCATCGAACGGTGGCGGCATCTACAACAGCGGCGCGCTGACCGTGACCAACAGCACCCTGTCGGGCAACGGCGCCACAACTAGAGGCGGCGGCATCTACAACAGCGGCACGCTGAGCGTGATCAACAGCGCCTTCTCGAGCAATAACGCACCCTACGGAGGCGGCCTCTACACCAACGGCACGTTGAGCGTGATCAACAGCACCTTCTCGGGCAACACAACCAAATACCACGGCGGCGGCATCGAGAACGAAGGCACGCTGAGCGTGATCAACAGCACCTTCTCGTACAACAACGCGACTTACGGAGGCGGCATCTACAACTATGGCACGCTAAGTATGATCAATAGCACCTTGTTTGGCCACGGCGCGATTTACGGAGGCGGCATCTACAACTATGGAACGCTAAGTGTGACCAATAGCACCTTGGCTGGCAACTACGCCCCTTACGGCGGTGGCGGCATCTACAACTATGGCACGCTGAGTGTGATCAATAGCACCTTGATTAGCAACGGCGCCCAGACCGGCGGTGGCGGCATCTACAACGCCGCAAGCGGCACTTCGGCTATAACCAACACCATCATCGCCTACAGCACGGTAAGCAGCGATTGCGTTAACAGCAGCGGCACAGTGACAGGCAGCCACAACCTCATCAAAGATACCACCAACGCCTGCGGCCTGACCAATCTCGTCGATGGCAACATCATCGGCATGGACCCGCTTCTCGGCGAATTCGCCACCAACGGCGGGGCAACAATAACGTGGGCACCGTTGCCAGGCAGCCCCGCCATCAATGCCGGCACGAATGCTGGTTGTCCAGCGTTTGATCAACGCGGCTTCCAGCGTCCGATTGGCGGCACGTGCGACATTGGCGCAGTGGAGTGGTCGCCGTGGGCAGCGTATCTGCCACTAGGACTGCGATAGTTTGGTCATTATGGACGCACATTACTCAAACAATCTGGACGCTAACAGCGTGCTTGCTAGCGGTTGCGACATAATAATGAGCGGCATGCCGGGGTCATGGCAAATCTCAGTGACATTGCGCTTTAGCCCGCAAGTGCGGCTTACGGTGTTAAATAGAGATTTGTGGACACTATGCCAAACTTAAATTTTGCCGTCATCGGCACCGGGTTCTGGTCGCTGTATCAGATTCCCGCCTGGCTGGAGGTGGGCGGCGCGCGGCCTGTCGCAGCGCACAATCGCACGCTTTCCAAAGCCCGGAAAATCGCTCAGCAATACGACATCCCACGCGTGTACGCTGACCCTGAAGTGCTATTCCGATCCGAGGCCGGGCGCATCGATTTTGTGGACATCATCACCGCCGTGGAGACGCACGCGCCGCTGGTGCATCTGGCCGCGAAATACAAAGTGCCGGTCATCTGCCAGAAGCCGATGTCGACCGATTTGGCCTCTGCCGAGGCGATGGTAGCTGTGTGTCGCGACGCAGGCGTGCCGTTCTATATCCATGAGAACTGGCGTTGGCAGACGCCGATCCGCGCGCTCAAGGCCGTGCTCGAACAAGGCGCCATCGGCGCCCCGTTCCGCGCGCGCATCGACATGATCTCAGGATTTCCGGTGTTCGCCAACCAGCCCTTCCTGGCCGAACTTGAACAGTTCATCCTGACCGATCTCGGCTCGCACATTCTTGATGTCGCGCGGTTCCTGTTCGGCGAGGCGACCTCGCTGTATTGTCAGATCAAGCGCGTTCACAAGGACATCAAGGGCGAGGACGTTGCAACCGTCATGATGCAGATGGTCGACGCATCCGGCGCCGAAGTCACTGTGACGTGCAACCTCGCCTACGCCGGGAACCCTCTCGAACGCGAGGCGTTTCCGCAGACATTTATCTTTGTCGAAGGCGAGCGCGGTTCGCTCGAGCTGGGCAGAGACTATCTTCTGCGCATCACGACTGCTGATGGCACGCATCTGCGCCGCGCGGCGCCGCCGCGCTACGCATGGGCGGACCCCGCGTATGAGGTCGTGCACGCCAGCATCGCATCGTGCAATGCGAACCTGCTGGGCGCGCTCAAGGGAACCGGGGCTGCGGAGACGACTGGCGAAGACAACCTCAAGACCGTGCGCCTGGTGTTTGCCGCGTACGATTCAGCCAATCACGATCAAGTCATCCATTTCCAGGAGTAAGAATATGACAACTATTGCTTTGTTTGGCGCCGCCGGCAAGATGGGCTCGCGCATCTCGCGCCGCTTGCGCAATAATTCGGTCTATACGACGCTATATGTTGAGTCGGGTGAGGCTGGCGCGGCACGGTTGCAGGCGCGCGGCGATACACCGACTGCGTCCGACACCGCGGCGGCGACTGCCGATGTGATCATCTTCGCGGTGCCGGACAAGCTGATCGGCAAAGCGGCGCGACAGGTCGTCCCGCTCATGCGCCCCGGCGCGATGCTGATCATGCTCGACCCGGCCGCGCCCCATGGGGGCGAATTGCCCGAACGCGCCGACACCACATATTTCGTGTGTCACCCATGCCACCCACCCATCGTCAATGATGAGACCGACCCCGAGGCGCGCATGGACTTCTTCGGCGCGATCAAAGCCAAACAGCACATCGTCGCGGCGCTGATGCAGGGGCCGGAAGAGGACTATGCGCGCGGCGAAGCCGTAGTGCGCGCGATGTTCGAACCGGTGATGAACGTATATCGCGTGACTGTCGAGCAGATGGCGATCCTCGAACCGGCGCTGTCTGAGACCGTGGTGTTGACGTGCATGGTGATCATCACCGAGGCGATTGAGGAGGCCGTCAAGCATGGCGTCCCGGCGGAAGCCGCGCGCCAGTTCATCCTGGGGCACATGAACGTCAACGTCGGCATCCTGTTCAAGTACATCGACGCGGAACTGTCCGACGGCGCAAAGATGGCGGTGTCGCGCGCGCGCGAGCGACTCTTCCAACCCGACTGGAAGAAGGTCTTTGAGCCTGAAAACGTCATGGCCGAGGTCAAAGCGATCACACAGGCGACGTCGGTGAAATAACGGAGGCCGACGATGCGACTGGCTATCAATTGCCCATCGCTTTTTCGGCTTCAATCTCGGCAAGTTTGGCATAGTGCTGGGCGGTGAGTTGGTCAATGGCATTCATAACAATCGATCGTTTAGGCATGGTGTTGGTCTCCGGATTTGAACCGGCTGTGTTTGTTCGACCGTAACGTTCGTCTTTGGTGATGAGTTCAGACAATGACCCTCCGGAATTCAAACGGTTTCTACTGGCTTGAATGAGACTCACGTTTCTTGGCATCTTGTTGCTCCTTGAATGTGGCTGGTAAAACATGGGCGGCATCGTATTGGTCTCTTTTAGAAGGTCAACCGGTCTATCGTCATACGTTGAGGGTCTATACTTTGTGGACAGGAAAGAGCCTTGGGAGGGCGTGATACATGACACCGAAGGCAATTAGCATGAATACGCTTTTCTATGGTGATAACCCGCCCATATTTTTCTAGTTCGAGAGGCTATATGCTGCGTTCGAAATCTGGTACTGAATGGAAAAAGTCGCCTGCCCACTTACTACTACTAAGCAAGCACTTGTCCCCTAGGGTCACAAGTGATTTTGCAAGGGGAGACAATTGGCAAGAGGTTCTGGGAGAGCCCGTTGCAAAAGCGATTAATCGGTTCAAGGACGACAACGTTATTGATATTTTGGCAACAGATGAGCTATTGGATATCAAATACAAGGTTACTGAACTCAAGCAGATACTAAAGTCAAAACAGATTCAAGTATCAGGTACAAAACGAGCATTGATCCAGAGATTACTTAATGCAGATCCCGAAGGTGCGCAGAAGGCAGTAGCTGACATGACTGTCTATATATGCACAATGGAGGGTAAATCGATTGCTGACCAATATCTGGCGCATGAAAAAGAAAAACGAACACTAACCGAGCAGCATGTACTAGAGTCGCTTAAAAATGCGAAGTATAAAGAGGCAGCTATTATTGTCGCCCAATTTGAGGCAGAGCAAGTGTTTCCACGAGGCATGGGGATCGATTGGGAAAAATACAACACCAAACACGACGAGATCTTCCTCAATAAGTTGTTCACATGCAAACCTAAAGTGCTATCCGCGTTGTCTAATGAACAGCTATATACGGGACGTCTAATCGGAGCGCTCCGCCGCCTTTTTAGTTACTCTGATAATTACCTGTCATTACCGGACGATTTTGATAATCCCACTGTATATGACAAATCATCAATTCTCCACCTATTGATGTCAAATGCCTATTTCCATACGGTAATCGCCGAAGCGGTGGAATTACATAGAACCTTAGGCAATATCGTAATCGAGGTATTGACGGTTAATGATGATCTGGTATGTGATGAATGCAAAACATTGACGAAGCATCCATTTGAAATCAACCAGGTACCAGAGTTACCATATCAGAAATGCACTTGCAAGTTTGGGTGCCGCTGTTCTATTAGCGCTCGACCCCAGTACTAGGCAATATGAAATCACACTCGCCGGGTTGGAACCGGGACTACCCGAAAATACAAACCTTGACCATTCGCAAGTTGTCTATCGGCGCCGAAATCAAAATGGCCCACCCCGAAGGAAATTCTAGCAAGTGCCGAAGGCAAAGTATGATGACGATGGAACACAGCCAGAGTTAGGATTGGAGTAGTTCACAAGATGGACCTAAAGAAAATCACCGAACACCTGAATTACGAGTACACCCAGCTTGAATTCCTAGCCGTGAAATTACCTGGAATGTGTGATGACGACGTACGGTTACAGTGGGCATGCCTTGAGGCTTTTCTTGTACATGCGAGGGTGCTACTCGATTTCCTACATCTATGGGATGGAAATGGGCTTGCTTCAAATTATGTGGTCAAAACAGAGTGGTGGCAGGATAAGGTAGTTGAACAAGCACTAAATACTGACTTATTGAAAGATGCTCGTAATTATGCGAACCAACGTGTCGCACACTTGACTCCTGAGCGGTATAGCACTATCCCAGAGGTAAAGTATCTGGACATTGCACGCGACATCGAGAAGGCGTTTCACGAATTTCTTAAACTGGCAAAACCTGAGTTGTTATGTGACCAGTTGCGCGAGTTAAAGAACACACCTGAGCAGCGACCGATTGAAAAAGTTTATGCTGTTGTTGGCCACGTAACAATTAGCACTTCGCCAGATACGAGAGCCAAATAAAACGAGCCAGATAGAATCCAGAAGGCCATGTTTCGTTTGGTGGATTTGGCATACGCGAATCTTAAAGTTAGCTTAAATATTTCTTGACGTTTATCATGTTTGGCTATGTTTACAAATTGACTGCCGTTTCCTTCCTGTTACAGTGAGAACGTCATGGCCGAAGTAAAGGCAATCACACAGGCGACTGCGGTGAAGTAACGGAGGCAAAGGATGCGACTGGCGCTCAGTTCATATACCTACACGTGGGCAATTGGCGTGCCGAGCCAGTTACCTGCAACACCCATGACGGCTGTCGATCTGCTCAAATGCGCGGCAACGCTCGGTGTGTATGTTGTACAAGTGGCTGACAATCTGCCGCTGGATCGCCTGAGCGCCGACGAGATGTACGCGTTTGAGGTGACTGCCAAACGGCTTGGCATTGCGATTGAGGTTGGCACGCGCGGCATTGCGCCGGAGCATCTGCGCCGTTACCTGGCGCTGGCGCAGCGCTTCCATTCGCCCATCCTGCGCGTGGTGATCGACACCGCGAGCCATCATCCGACGCCGGACGAAGTTGTCGCGATCCTGGCGACGCTGGAAGGCGAGTTCCGGCGCGCGGGCGTTCGCCTCGCCATCGAGAACCACGACCGTTTCACCGCGCCAGTGTTTGTCGACATCGTTCGACGCCTGGGCGACTGGACCGGCATTTGCCTCGACACGGTGAACTCGTTTGGCGCGCTTGAAGGGCCGCGCGTCGTCGTCGAGACGATTGGGCCGCTGACGATCAACCTGCACATCAAGGACTTCGCCATCTTCCGGGCGAGTCACATGATGGGGTTCAACATTGAGGGACGACCGGCAGGGCAGGGGCGCTTGGATGTGCCGTGGCTGATCGAGGCGTTGCAGGCGCGCGGGTGTGACGTCGATGGGACGATGAGTGCGGTGCTCGAACTGTGGACGCCGCCTGAATCGGCGCTACGCGATACGATTGCGAAGGAGCAGCGCTGGGCCGAGGAGAGTGTGGCCTATCTGCGCGCGGTGATCAAGTAGAAAGCAACTGAGAGGATGGCATGAAGATTCTTATTATCGGTGGAACGGGGCTGATCAGCGTCTCAATCACGCAGTTTCTGATCGAGCGCGGCGAGGATGTGACGGTGTACAACCGCGGCAAGAGCAGCCTGCCGCTGCATCCGCGCGCAAAGGTGATCCACGGCGACCGCACCGAC
>CAIXPS010000577.1 GCA_903921365.1 uncultured bacterium
AGGCCGCATCGTCACCATCGGCACGCCGCAGGACGTGATCCACAAACCCGTCCACCCGCGCCTGCAATCGTTTCTCCAGCCCTGGATCCGGCGCAGCCTGGCCAGCACCACGATCATGGCATGAAGGTTTGCCCGGTGCCCGCGCACTGCGGCGCGACCACCTCACATCACTGCAATTGAAGGAGTTTTGAACATGACACCCAGCCCCGCGCCGACCCCCGACAACGGAGAGCAGGTCGGCACCAACGATACGCTCACGCAACCCATCTCGCCCGATGGCGTCGCACAGCCGGGCATGCTCTATACGGTTCCCGCGCGCCAGGGGCGTGCCGTTCGCCTGGGCGCCGGCCAGGTCATCCGAATCATCAATACCCATGGCACACAGGTCTGCGACACCTGGGCATTCAAGGCCGATGACCTCAGTGAATTCATGTCGATGGAACATGCACGCGCCTGGATCGACCGGATCACGCCTCACGTGGGGGATCCGCTGGTCACCAACCGGCGTCGCCCGATCATGACGCTGATTGCCGACACCTCCCCGGGCGTGCACGATACCCTGATGGCCGCGTGCGACGCCTACCGGTACGAGACGCTTGGGGTCAAGGATTACCACGACAACTGCGCCGACAACATGCGCATGGCGCTCAAGGCAATCGGGTTGCGCGCGCGCGAGGTGCCCCAGCCGTTCAATGTCTGGATGAATATTCCGGTCGCACCCGACGGAAGCATCCAGTGGCTGGCGCCCGCGTCGAAGGCCGGGGACTATATTGACCTGAAGGCGGAGATGGACTGCGTGGTCATCATGTCGGCGTGCCCGCAAGACATTATCCCGATCAACGACAACCACCCGGTTGAAGTGCAGTTCATGGTGGTTGCAAATGACTGATCCTGCGCATTCCACGCCGCCCGCAGTCCCGATGCCGCAACCGCGCTTCACGGGCATTCCGACATTCTTGCGAACACCATACTGCACTGATTTTGAAAACCTGGACATCGTGCTTGCCGGGGTTCCCTTTGACGGCGGCGTGACCTTGCGTCCGGGCGCACGGTTCGGTCCAAGAGAAATTCGCAACATGTCCTCATTGACGCGCACGACCCACCATGTCACGGGGTTCAATCCGTTCGAAGCGTGCCGCGTCGGCGATATTGGTGATGTCCCTTTTCGGGATCTCTACCACCTGGAGCGATCGCATGAGGATATCCGTCGATTTTTCGAGCCGATCTTCGCTGCAGGCAAGATCCCGCTCACTGCCGGCGGCGATCACTCCATCACGTATCCCATATTCCAGGCGATGCGGCCGGCAGCCCCGATCGGCATGATTCACATTGACGCCCACACGGATACCTGGGACGAATTCATGGGGTCGAAATTCAATCACGGATCTCCCTTTCGGCGGGCCGTCGAGTCCGGCCTGCTGGATCCGTGCCGGACCATTCAAATTGGCATCCGCGGCGCACAAAATTCCGATGGCGGCTGGCGCTTTTCGCAGGAGAGCGGCATGCGCGTGGTGTTTATCGAGGAGTTCGAGGCACGCGGCGTTGACGCCATCATCAGTGAAGCGCACCGAGTCATCGGCGCGGGGCCCGCGTATCTGTCGCTGGATGTCGACGGACTGGATCCCGTGTTCACCCCCGGGACGGGAACGCCGGAAATTGGCGGGCTGACCACGCGCGAAACCCTGTCGCTCTTGCGCGGCCTGGAAGGCCTGGATCTGATCGGCGCGGATGTCGTCGAGGTGGCGCCACCCTATGATCCGAGCGGCAACACGGCCTTGGTGGCGGCAACGCTCATGTACGAAATCCTCTGCCTGCTGGCCGTACGGTTTCGTTAATGTGGCCCGCCCAAAAAGGGGGTAACGCATTGAAACAACTGAGGGAGTTCACGAAACACGGTTGAAATGCGGCGCGTGTGACTATGTAATCGCGATAAAACATAGGAGTCGCACCATGAAACACTCAACCATTCGTCCCCTGCTTGCCGGACTCGCCATCACGGCCATGGCCTTCAGCGTCGCCGCCCAACAAGCAACCCCCGGGCAAGGACCAGGCGCGGGCGGCATGATGGCCCCGGGTTCCGGTCCCATGATGCAGGGTGCAGGACCACAAGGCG
>CAIXPS010000578.1 GCA_903921365.1 uncultured bacterium
GATTGCGTTTCGATGGGCAATGCTATCACCCCTACGATGATCGGAGGTCGCCAACACTATAACGATGGTGCGCGCGAACCCTGCGCCCATGATGTCAAATTCGTGTTGATGGCGTCCGGGGTGTGCCGAGCCACATTGCCATGACATTTCGTGTCGATTGCGTTTTGATGGGCAATGCTATCACCCCTACGATGAACGGAGGCCGCCCCTGAACGCGCTTTCAGCGCGTTTCGCGTAGCGATCTCAGACTGCGATTTCCAATCGCAGGCGAGCTCATGGCATTCAACCCTCGCAGGGAACCTCGTGCTCCTCTTCTCCTTCTCTCCTCTTCACCTCTTCTCCTCCCGTTCCGCCCCCTCCGCCTCTTCACTCGCGCATCACTTTCATCAGGAATGAGCGAGTGAGGATGTCGGTGTTCGTTCCCACGTAGGCGCTGTTTGCGCTGACCGCCTCCGCATATGCGAGGATGTTGCCGGTGCGGTTAATCGGCTCGACGGCATAGGTGACCGCCAACGTCCCGTTCACCGCAAGGCTGACGGTCGATGTGACGATGCCGTTTGCGCCGTCCCATGCACCGCCGCTGATGCGGTCGGTCAACACGCGGGTGTTGGCAGGGACGACGCCCGTGATGACGACATACAGGGCAGGGGCAGGGCCGAGGTTGGTCACGACCCAGGTGTAGGTGATGACGCCGCCAAACTGTTTTCTCAATTGCCCCGCCAGCCCGGTCGTCGGCGTCACCAGCGTGATTGCCACGCTGCGCGATATCGCCGGCGTGACGGCCAGCACCGCCTTGACGATCCCCACACCGGGCGTTGAGTAGGCCGTAAAGGCGGCGGTTGCGACGCCGGCGACATCGGTCGTGATCATGATGGATTGCGTCCCGATATCAGACGTAAAGTGACCCTTCGTAGCCGTCAGAATGATCGCGTAGCCTGCCAGCGCTTGATCTTGATCCGAGGCGACGACGGTCACGAGTGACGTGCTCACGCCATTGGCCAGCAGCAGATCGGGGGTTGCGCTCATGTCCAACTGGGCGATGAGGTTGGTCAGTGTATAGGTCGCGGGCGTGTAAACGCCGCGCGCCATCGCGGTCACCGTATACGTTCCACCGATGCCATTGGCGTTGACGCTTTGAGCCGCGCCTCCGCTCAGAATGGTCGCCGTATAAACCGGAGAGGCGGTGCTCGCGCCATGCGTATTCGGGTGCGGCGTAAAGACCAGCCTGCCGCCATCCACGGGTTCGGCATATGGGCTGGATATACTAGCCGATAGAGGCGCCGTGAACGGGGCGTTGATCGGCGTCGCCTGCTTCGGCTCACCCTGAGCGTTCACCACAAACCCGCGCGACTCATAGGCGCCGATATCGCAGCCGTCGATCAGCGGACGATCGATCCCGCGCTGATCGGCTGGCGGGCATGCCGAGCCGTCCCCGGCATCGATCGCCGGGCTGCCCGGCAGCAGTGCGTGCATCAGCGGCGCGCGACCATTGCCCGGGGCCATTCGCAGCGGCCCAACCAACGGGTCGGTGTTCAACAAGTCGCTGCTCAACGCGCGCGTGATCACTCCATTGACGACGTTGTGTCCCGCCGATGTAAAGACTCCGCCCGTGACCAACTGAACGTTGTTGCCTCCTGCGTTTGCCAGGATCGAGTTTGTCACGGTCATGATGCCTGACTGTACCCGTATCCCGCTGCTGGATGCCATATCTGCGCTGTTGCTGACGATAGTGCTGTTCACGATCAACGTTTGCATATAACCGGCATATATCTCCTGGGAAATCGCGCCTCCGGTGATGGCATGGTTGCTGCTGATCGTGCTGTTGCTGATGACCATGCGCAACCCCATATTGTGGATAGCACCCCCGACAGGCGCCCGATTCCATGCCAGGGTGCATGCAATGAGGATCAGATTTCCTTGCATTTGCAACGCGCCGCCGGCTGTGCCCGCCGTATTGCCGGTCATCTCGGTGTCGACGATTGTGCCATTGTCGCGATACCATAGCGCTCCGCCGGATCCGCCAGCCTGGTTGCCATTC
Source organism: uncultured bacterium (assembly GCA_903921365.1). Classification (GTDB taxonomy): domain Bacteria; phylum Chloroflexota; class Anaerolineae; order J036; family Brachytrichaceae; genus CAIXPS01. The sequence goes on from CAIXPS010000578.1 coordinate 2,039, forward strand.
AGCGTCGCCATTGTGATTGTGACCGCGGTATTGTCGTAAACCGCGCCGCCGGCCGTCCCCGCCGCGTTGCTGATGAATTGTGTGCCTGTAATGGTGAGTTCGCGCACGCTCCTGATACCGCCGCCCGCATCCACGATGCTCATGTTGCGCTCGAATAGACCGCCATTGATCCTTGCAAAACCCCAGTAAATCATCGCGCCGCCGCCGGTGCGGCCTGCGGTATTGCTGATGAATGATGTTCCAGTGATGACGGCGCCGCCTATCGTGTAGAACCCGCCGCCATCGCGGATCGCGCGATTGTTCTGAAAGACTCCGCCGGTAATGCTGGGCACTGCACTGCCATACACATACAAGCCACCGCCATCGTTGGCCGCCGTGTTGCTGATAAATGACGTGCCGGTCATGCTTAGAAGTCCATAGACATATAGCCCGCCGCCATCCAAAGAGGAATAGTTGGATCGGAATTCACCCCCGGTCACTGTCGCTCCACCGGTGACGTTTACTGCGCCTCCATATCCATAAGCTGCTGTGTTGCTGATGAACTGGGTGCCTGACATGATGAACGGCCCGCTGACCAGCAGCGCGCCCGAATCGCCGGCGGTAGAGTAGTTATTGCGAAACACGCCGCCATTCAGGACGATGCCCCCGTTCGCTACAATGGCGCCAGCCTGAGCCGCGGTGTTGCTGAGGAAATTCACATTGGTCAGCGTGAGTGCAAGTTGGCTGATGAGGGCAGCGGCCGCTCCGCTTGTCCAGCCATCGCGCAACGTGAGATCGCTGATTGCAATCTCTTTCGCACTCGTCCAGCCCCAGAAGATGCGGTACTTATTATCCCCGCTGACCGCCAGCTTATCCGCACCCGGACCGGCAATCGTCACATTCCGATTAAGCCTAATCGTATCGCTGAGAGTGATCACTCCGCTCACGTTGGCCGTGAAGGTGATTGTGTCGCCTGCCGCGGCGTTATCAACCGCCGCCCTCAGCGAGCCGACGCCGCTATCACTGGTGTTGGTCACGATGACGGTGACGCCAAGCGGGCTCATAGCAGCCCGATCTGGCGCGGCTGCGTTGGCTCGGCCTGCGCCAATCATCAGGAACGCAAACACTGCGCAGACGAATGCGATCCCTATCGCAAGTGCGCGCAGACGGATTCGAAGCGAAATACCTGCGCGGTGTGCGCGCGTCAAATGGTGTCCAATCACGTTGATTTGTTGCATGGCAATCCTCTTGAATGAGAATTCAATGTGATCTGCGCGAGACAGATCGTGACGGCTTTCGATAAGCATATTATGATGCCGGGGATGAAATTGGTAAAGCCGCGCGAGGCGCGTTGCTGTTCAAGTATGCGTAAAATACGGGCGACTTGCGATTGTTGCAGATGGGGCTAATATGGCCTCATAGGAGATAACAACATGTGTGCAAAGACAGCGTCCCCACAGGGGCTGAAATGGTTCCAGGATATCCGGTTTGGCATGTTCATTCACTGGGGGCTGTATAGCCTCATCGCGCGCGGCGAGTGGGTGATGCATACCGAGAAGATTGCCGTGCCTGAGTACGAGAAACTCGCGCCGCAGTTCAACCCGGTGAAGTTCAACGCGGACGAATGGGTGAGCATCGCGGCCGATGCCGGCCAGAAGTACATGATCATCACCAGCCGCCATCATGACGGCTTCAGCATGTACGACACGGCGCTGAGCGAGTACAAGATCACCAACACGCCGTTCAAGCGCGACCCGCTGCGCGAACTGGCCGATGCGTGTGCGCGCCACAGCGATGTCAAGCTGGGGTTCTATAGTTCATTGCTCGATTGGCATCATCCGGCGTTCCGCTTCCGCGCGGAGAGCGGGCTGGCGTGGTCGGACTATATCGCTTTCCTGCACGGGCAGGTGCGCGAGTTGTGCAGCCAGTTCGGCGAGATATCGGCGATGTGGTTTGATGGCGACTGGCCGGCGCAACTGGTGTCCGACGACAACAGGCACTTCCTGCCGGGCGGCTCGTTCGAGTACGAAAAGCTGTATGACATGATCCACACGCTGCAGCCCGATGCGGTCGTGGTGAACAACCGCCACGCGGAGCCAATCATCGGCGAGGATGTTCAGGGCTTCGAGCAGGATCTGCCCGGTCAGAATAGCGCCGGTTTCAACGCCGAGAAGATTTTCGATCTGCCGCTCGAAACCTGCATGACGCTCAACGATCACTGGGGCGTAGCCAGCGATGATGACAATCACAAGTCGACGCGCCACTTGATTCATACGATGGTGCGCGGCGCATCGGCGGGGTCGAACTACCTGCTCAACGTCGGCCCGACCGCGCTGGGTCAGATCCTGCCCGCGCACGCCCAGCGTCTGCGCGAGATGGGCGGCTGGTTGCGGCTCTACGGCGAGTCCGTGTATGGCACGCGCGCGGGCGTCATTCCCAGCACGCCCGATGTGGTGAGCACGCGCCGCGACGGCGTTCACTATGTCCACGTGTTGAACTACACCAGCGATGTGGTTGCGTTGAAGAACGTCCCGGCCGATATGCAGCATGCGACGCTCGTGCACGACGGATCCGAAGTGAAAGCCGTGCGCCAGGATGATACGCTGCGGTTGACGATCCCCTGGTACTATCGCGACCCGATTGACACGGTCGTCAAGCTGACGGCCTGACGTTCAGGAGCGTGTAACTAAATGAAAACCGCAGCCGTTGTATTCACTGCGCCTGGGCAGGTTGCCCTGCAGGATATCGACATGCC
>CAIXPS010000579.1 GCA_903921365.1 uncultured bacterium
CGCGCCTGGCTCTGGGCCCAGAGCGGCGCTGCGCAGGGCGAGGTCATCCAGCGCGCGAAGGCCGAAGGGGGGGAGGAAGGCGCGCGCTCGATTCCGGGCGTCTATCGCGCCTTCCAGGAAATGGAAGAGCGCGGATACTGCGTCAACGCCGGTGAATGGCTTCGGGATGTCACCAGCGTTGCGACGGCCGTGACGCTGCAACAGGGCGCCACGTATGCGTTGTCGTGCGAAATGGCCGGCGTCGGCTCGCATTCCAGGCCTTCCGTGGAGAAAGTCGGGGTAGCGCTCCTGGCCACGGCGTCGCTGATCCGCGACGCGGCGCGGCGCATTGGTCAATGACCGGCGGGGAACCCTGAGCGCGGGTATAGCGCCACGCCGTTGAATCAGCGTCGATCAGCACCACAACATCGATTACCAGTGCAGGTTCGGGAATACAGGAGGCACACATGAATTTTCTGACTCCGGAGCAACAGCTCTGGCTCGACACGGTCAACCGGGTCATGGAAGCCGAAGTCACGCGCGAATACGTCCGGCAGTGCGACATCGATCGCGTCTATCCCTATGAGGCCTACGAAAAGGTCGCCCGCATGGGCTGGCTGCGGCTGCTCATTCCGGAAAGCCAGGGCGGCGATGGTGGCACCATCTTCGACTACGCACTGATGTGCGAGGGACTCGCGCGCTACGGATTCGACTTCGCCACGGCCTTCATGGTCTCGACCTTCACGGCGATGAACATCGTGAAGTTCGGCTCCCCGGCGCAGCGTGAAAAGTACCTCCAGCCGTTCATGTCTGGCGAGATCCGCTTTTCGATCTCGATTTCCGAACCATCGGCCGGATCCGATGCGGCCAATACCCGAACCCGCGCCCAGGCTGACGGCGACGATTGGGTGATCAACGGCCAGAAGCTCTGGTGCTCCGGCGCAGGCGCGAACAACGCCATCCTGGCCATGCTCGTGCGCACCGACAAGGACGCGCGCAAGCATCACGGGCTATCGGTCATCCTGGTGCCGAATACAACGGCGGGCGTGGACATCCGACGATTGCCGACGCTGGCGCGCCGCGCCACGGGCACCAACGAAATTTTCCTTGATGGTGCAAGGCTTGCGCGCGCGAACATGCTGGGCGAACCGGGCGAAGGCTGGAAGATCATCACGGATCACCTTGAGCTTGAGCGGATCGCCGTATCGGCGGCCTATGTCGGCAATGCCCAGCAGGCGGTGACCGACGCGCTGAAATACGCGCATGACCGGATCCAGTTCGACACGGCAATCTATGAATTCCAGGTGATTCGGCATATGCTGGCCGACATGCAGACCTCGGTGGACGCCGCGCGGCTGCTGGTGTATCGCGCTGCTGAAATGGCGACGCTGGGCTTGCCTTGTTCGAAAGAAGTGAGCATGGCAAAGCTCTTCGCTTCCGAGACGCTGCAGACTGTCACGCGCAACGGGATGCAGATCATGGGCGGTCACTCCATGCTGCCGGAGGCCGACATGGAGCGGTATTTCCGCGAGGGAATGCAGTCGACCATCGGGGGCGGCACGTCGCAGATCCAGCGCACCATCATCGCAAAGGCAATGCGCATCTGAATCCTTGCATCAACCGAAAAGAATGCATTACGCACGGAGACAATCATGAACCAAATGCATGCGGCACAAACTACGATCGATGTGACCGGCGCGCTCGCCGCCCAGATCGTCGAACTGACCAGGCGCGGCCTCGACGATCGCGACATTGAACAAATCCGCCGTCTTTTGCTGGATCACTTCGCGGTGGCGCAGCGCGGCGCCGCGCTGCCCTGGACGCGCGAACTCGCCCGGTGGGCGCGCCGCTTTGCCGGCACGGGAGCAGCGCCTGTCCTGGGGACA
>CAIXPS010000580.1 GCA_903921365.1 uncultured bacterium
CCGCGCCGCCGTGTTGCGCGGGCCGCATGACTTCTTCAGCCAGGTGCGCGACGGCTCTCAGGCGTTCCAGGGCGTGATGGACGCCACGATGACGCACGCCGAAGGATACGAGTTTATGCAACTCGGCAAGCACCTTGAGCGCGCAGAAAAGACGGTGCGCATTCTGGATGTGAAATACGCGACGGTGAATAGCATGACTGAAGGGACGCCAGAGGCGTCGCTGCAACTGGTCGCGATGCTGAAATCATGCAGCGCCTTCGAACCCTATCGGCGCGAACATGCGTCCCAGTTACAGGCTTCGCGCGTCGCCGAATACCTGCTGTTGAGCCAGCAGTTTCCGCGCGCCGTGTTGTATTGCCTGCTGCGCGCGCAACGCTCGGTGAACACACTCGCCACGGACATGCCGCAGACGGCGCCCGCGCCGGTGGCGAGTTCAAATCGCACGCTCGGGCGCATGTGCGCCGAGTTGCAATATCTCGACATCCAGGATGTCCTCGGCGAGAAGATGCACCCTCTGCTGTTGAAGCTTCTGCGCTGGATGAACCTTGTTGGCGACGAGGCCACGCGCACTTACTTCAACACGCAGGTAATTCTGCCGGGGCCGCGTTCGCAGCAACAGCAGCAGCAACAGTAACCTGACTCACACACCCATGAGAATACGAATCGAGCACCGCACAACGCTTTCCTATGACCAGCAGATCAGCGAAGCCTATACGGAGATGCGTTTAAAACCGATGGATGCCGGCGGCCAGCGTTGCCTGTCGTTCAACCTGGTTACCGAGCCGCATGGCGAGATCATGCAATACCTGGAACGCCGCAGGAACGACGTGCGCAATTTCGACGTTCTCGCCCCGCATACCCGCCTGATGGTGTATGCCGTCAGTGAAGTGTTGACCCCGCCACGCCTGACCGACGAGGAGCGCGAACTCTCGCCGCTCGACAATTACGATTTTCTCGACCCATCCATATATGCCCCGCAAGATGAGACGATCTGCCGATTCGCCAGTTCATACGCGGGCGACGATGTCAAAGCTGCGATCTATGCCTTGATGAACGCTGTTTACACAGAGCTCAAATACGTGCCGGGCGCAACCGATGTGAAGACAAAAGCGCCTGACGTGCTCGCCATCGGGCAAGGCGTCTGCCAGGACTTCGCGCATGTCATGATCGCCTCGTGCCGTTGCCTGGGCATCCCGGCGCGCTATGTCAGCGGCTACCTGCATGACCCCCAATCGGACGGGCGCGCAGCAGCCTCACACGCATGGGTGGACGCCTATACGCCCGATGAAGGCTGGCTTTCACTTGACCCCACACACAATTGCGAGCAAACCGAACACTATGTGCGCCTTGCTATTGGAAGGGATTACGGCGACGTCCCTCCCACGCGCGGCGTGTTTAAGGGCAAGGCCCGCGAAACGCTGGACGTTCAGGTCAACGTGCAGGCGCTGTAACAGACAGACTCTCGGAATCTCGCTTGGCGAGATTCCGAGAGTCCTGGAGTCTGATGGCAGTGCGATTATTTTGGCTTGTTCGCCAGTATCGCCTCGATCCGCGCCACGACATCGGGTGTGAGCTTATCGACCACATCAAGCGCTTTCATGTTCTCGCGCACCTGTTCG
>CAIXPS010000581.1 GCA_903921365.1 uncultured bacterium
CAGCCGAAGAATCAGCCAGACTTCCCGCCTCGGATTGACTCGATGCAAGGGCCGTATAGGCATTCATGCCGTCTGCCGATGTGCTGGCCTCTGTGACGCTGGAAAATGCCGCCAGAGAGCCGGAAATGCTATCTGCCGAGGCTGCGTTCTCGGTAACGCCATCAGAATACGACCCGCCAGCACCTGACCATGTGTAGCCTGACGAATCGAGCGATGATCCCGCTTCGGCAATACTGCCCGACCATGCAACGGGTATCGTTTTCACATTAACAACAATGTCATTCCCGCCTGCTGGAGCAGAAAGAGTCCAGACAAATAGATCGGTGACGGTTGTTGCGGCAGGGAAACCAACAACGATGTCATTCGTGCCGGTAGGTGCGGCCAGAATAATGTCGTTGGTTGCCATGTTTGTCCCTTAAAGTGCTGGTTGCAGCGTGTTTACTGTCGCCCCGATGTAGGTGTTGTTTGCGTAGTTGGCTACGCCGTAAACGGTGCCTGTACCAACAACAAACGGCATCGAGTAAAATCCGTTCTGGTCGGTGATGCAGTAGCCCATATAAACGTCTGTCGCCGTGAGGAACCATTCAATTCTTGCTGCTGCCAGAGCGTTACCGCTAGGATCGCGCACCTGACCCTTCAAGAACCAGCTACGAGCCGCACCAGTGAATACAGTTGACCAAGACTCAAACAAGCCGCCAGTTTCCTCGTTGTCGTTTCCGATCATGTAGGTGTTGGCTGTTTCGTCACCAGAAATCATGCTCGTTCTAGGCCATAGCGTAGTGAACCGATTTTTGTCCATGTTGGACGTTGGATGCCGCTGTTGGTAGTTATAGTCGAAAACTGCCGTGTACAGGTCGCTTCGGTCAAGGTCATCAGTCTGAGTCCATGACCCGCCCATGTCGGCAATGGTGTGCCATAGAAACGCACTCATTATTGCATCCTGACTCCCGCATCGGGAATGATTAGCTGTTGCGGCTGACGGCTATGAAATCCGACAACTGCATCGCGTCCGGCGTCAATCATCTGCAAGGCGAAATCCTTGTCCATGACTGCTCCAGCGACTGACATCGCGCCGTTTCGGCGAAGTTGCAACCGCACTTCGGCTACGATGTCATCATCACGTTCTGCTGCATCAATGCGATTATTCATCGAGGACAGTCCAAATAGTCGTGTTGGCAGAGTTAGCCGTGATATTCCACAGCACAACGCCCTTGTTGACAGGCAGCGTCAGGCCGCGAGGGAAAGTCCAGATTACGCCCGCGCCGATGGTTGCAGGCAACCAGATTTGACGCAGGAAAACAGCCGGAACAGTCGGCGCAGTAGTCCATGCAACAGCCGATGTGGTATTGCCGGCTGGATCGGCAGGATTTTCTGCAAGTGACGCAACTGGCGATGTCTGTGCCACGGAGCCGTCATTGGCAGGCCGGCCAAGGCCGTAACGTGAGGCAGTAGCTGCCCCCAAGTTGATTGCGAACTCCATCAGCTTCGGGCTGTTGGATGCGGACGCCTTCAAGTCAGCAGCCGGTGCCGTGATGGTGGTAACTGTCGTGTTAAGCGACTGAGAATAGATAGCCATTATGCAGCCTCCAGATTTTCACCGGCAAACACGCGCTCATGGACAGTTCCATCGGCGTCAGTGCTGGAAACAACATAGGAAATGTCGCCGGTAGTTTCATCAAAGACGAAACGCGACACGATGCCCTCGATGGGTGCGGGCATGACTTGACGGACTTGCTGCCCGTTGGTGAATTTTACGGCCATGGCTACATGCTCCCTTGATAAGTGACAGTCAACGAATCACTTGCTGCAACAACCTTGCTGCCGCCAGTAAACGCGCCGGCGGAGTACAGCGTGCCAGCAGTGTTGTCGATGGTTGAAAGTGCGCCAGTGCCAAGCACCAAGAAGCAGCCGCCGACAGTGCCGCCGGAGGTGAATGCAAAGGTGTAGGTGCCGGTAGACGCCTTGCTGCCAGACGCAGCGGCAGACCATGCAACAGTCTTGCGCGGTGCGGTGTAGGCCGGCGCATTGGTAGCGCCAACTTCAAGCCATGCGGCGTGAGAGGTCATAACATCAGCGATGACGGCAGATGATGCGGAGCCGTTAATCAGGCCAAGGTACGGGCCTGTCACAGTGTAAGCAGAACCTGCCAGAATGGTGTCGAGTGCCAGATTCTTGCCGGCAGTCGTTACCAGATTCTCGGCATCATCTTCCCACTTGATATTGCCGTCCTTGTCGCGGCAAACGCAGTGGTAGGTGCCATGCAATTCAGCGCCTTCCGCTACGCCACCGATTGCCGACAGCATCGCAATACTTGCAGCGATTGCCGTGGCCTTTTCTCCGTGCTTGCTCATTGGTTTGTCCTCATGTGAATTGGTCGCAAACTGAAACGCCCCAATGAAGAGGCGCTTGGATTTGCAACCGATGGTGGTTTATTCGGTTTTTTCGTGATCGCCCTGGTCGTCGCCATCAGCACCAGTTTCGGCTTCATCAGCTTTTGGCTTTTTGGCCTTCTTTGGCTTGTCTTGAGCATCAATCAGTTCATGCTGGCCTTCGACAAAATCTTCCTCTTCAATCAGAACATGATCGCCCTGGTCGTCGCCCCACGGTTTAACTTTAAGCAGTGCCATAATTGACTCCTGAAATTAAACAAAGGCGGGCCGAAGTCCCGCCATCGTTATTGATTAAGCGCCCAACAGCACGCAACCATGCTCGGCCTTTACCACGGCAGAACCGTAGGCAACCGAAATTTCGTACTGCATTTGACGGTATTGAGCGTACATCGCCACTTCAAACGCCAGACCGGAACGATCATCAACGATGGTCGTGCGGTCAATCGCCATGTCGCCGCCATCAGGCAAGGACGGCAGGCGCGTCGCCAGAACAATTGCGTTACGGGCAAACGCCATGTTACGAGCGGAGATTGCAGTAATGGTGAAGGCTGTTGCAGATGTGCCGATTGCTTGACGCAAGCCAGGCGCTGCCAGGGTAAAGGTTCCGCCATTGGAAATGTCGGTGTCACCGGAGGTCACGATGTACTTGTTGGTGTCGCCAGCGAAGGTCACAACGTCACCGGCCAGAATCGTGCCAGTACCGGCAGATGCCATGGTGATAACAGTCGCGCCAACAGCGTAGCCGGCAGTGTTGGTGGTGCCGGATGCTCCAGTGCCAGAGGCAGGACGGGCAATCTGACCGGACTCACGGATTGCGAAGC
>CAIXPS010000582.1 GCA_903921365.1 uncultured bacterium
CGACGACTTTGGTTTCGGCTACTTCACTGGCCCGTCGTATGGGCACGGCTACGCGTTGCAGAACATGCTGCTGACCGACCGCATGGACATGGCCGGGCGCGCGCTGGACTGGCTGGCGCAGGCGACGCACACGCCGCCGCGTGGGAACCTTCTCACGCGCGACAATGACGATTACTTCTACGAGCGCTACTACTTGCCCGAGTTATCCGACTTCACCGAGGCAGAAGTCAAAGCGCGCCATCCGTTCTTCCCACTGCACACCTCCGGCGGCCACCTCGATGAGGGCTGCGGGGCGCTCAATCTCGTGTGCGTGGCCGAACCGCTCAAAATCGCGCGGCTGGTCGCGGGTGTCGATGACTCGTCGCCCGGTGCGGTGCGCATCCTCCCGCGTCTGCCTGCCTCGTGGACGGGGTACGAGGCAACGCACTGGCCGATCCTGACGCTGGGCGGGGTGGTGTATGCCAATATCCGCTGTGAGCGGACGACGAGTGGATTGCAGGTCGATGTGCGGGCGGAGATTGAATAGACCGTAACACCGTCGCTTGAGCACTCTGACGCACATGCACCTGCCTGGCGCGGATACGTACACTGGCCTCAGCTTTGGAGAGGGGTTATTCGAAAATGGCTGTCAAAGCTTCCCGCAAGGTGTAAGCTACTTGCAGGCTGGGCGAATGGGCAAACAGTCGCACCAACACGGTCTGTTCATCGGGCTGTAAATCGGCGGCGTTTTGCGGAAGGCCCACGGGCTGTCTTTGAGTTGCTTGTATTCAGCGGTCGGAAGTGCGTGTTTGAGCCGATCAAGTTCTTGTTTGCGCACAACGTCGGCTGCGTTGCGATAGGCGGGTATCACATGAAAGCGGTCGACCACGATGCATATGCCGGACAGGATTTCGCAGGCTGCCTGGATGTAACCGTCGTACTTGTCGCTCTGGGACGATATCGCAGATACGTCGGGCGTCCGAGAATCGACAGGTGGCGTACCGTCACCCAGTTGTCGTAACCATGCATTTACCGATCTTGCGGCCATACATGTGGCAGTGTGAACTGGCAAACGTGCTCTCCACACTGATGATGAACTCTCCCCGCGCCGTGATCTCCATGCTTAACACCTTGAGATCAGGAATGTCCAACGGAATCGTGATTTGTGCGTTAGGCATGCTACTCAACCTTCGGCTACTTTACCAATCGCCGCGACCAGATCGATTACGCCACCTTCCGGCCGGCACAGGCGGCAAGTGATCGGCTATACTCTCCAGTAAGGTGAGATGAATGGCAGTGGCTACGTATGCTTGGGAATTTGAATAACTGGCAAGGTTATCGCGGCAACAACCGGAAATGGTGAACCGTGCCATAAGCCGTCTGCTGGATGAGGACGCAGACCTGCGCTGGGCAGTCGTCGTTTCGGCCTATCTTGAACACGATATCAACCTGGGCAAAGCCGCTGAGTTACTCGGCATGCACGAACTTAAACTCCGTGACAGGTTCATTCAACTGGGCATCCCGCTACGGATTGGCCCGGCAGACGTGTCGGAGGCGCAGGCAGAGGTGGATGCCATTCGCAGTTGGTTCTCTGACCTAAAGCCGTAACGCCTGATGCTTGCCCTGCTTGATAACACCGTACTTTCAAACTTCGTCATCGTTGACCGAGTCGAACAGATACGCGCTGCACTTGATGATGTTGCTACCGTCCCACTCGTTCTTGACGAATACCGCGCCGGTGTACGGCTGGGCCGCATTCCACCAGTAGACTGGTCATGGTTATCCGTGCTCACGCTCACAGCAGAAGAACAGCCGGATGTTGAAGTTCCGGAGTCATGGATTTGAGAGGGAGTAGATGGCGACGTGTCTTTTTGGTCGCACGACTTCGATATTACACAGAAGAGATGAGGTAATACTTTAATGAGCGAGGCAGGAACAATTTCAATCGAAGATGTAGCGTTTGAGCAACGGGACGTCGAGATATTCAATATCCCTGACGAAAAGACTCGTGCGACCACGCTGCAGAGTTACTTTTTTCCGCGCTTGGAAGTGCTGCTACGCCATACGCTTGGTATGGTGCAAGCCATCTATGAAGTGAACCCATATGAGTACACCAGTTTCGTCTTTCAACCAAGTCCACGGGAGAAGGCGGGGAAGACCTTCGGCTATACCGAAGCTCACATTGGTATTGCTGGACAACGCAGGAGAGACCGGGAACTGACCATTACGAAGCCTGACGGATCACATTACCACTTTCACCCGAGCTACCTTGTATATGAGGTGGGTGTTGAAGCAAGCATGAATGTCCGGTTGTTCCCATTTATCTTCAATGTGGATTCGCAATTCGTCGCAAAAATGGGGCAGGAGATCACCCAAAACGCTCAATTACTTGAGCCGATCTTTGCCATCAATCATCTTTCCTATGATGCGGCTGATCAGTTCATAAGGCTCAAGGATTGCCTGAGTTCAGGCGATCTCGAACCGTATGAAATGACCTTCTTCTCGCCATCCTTATACCTGCCTGTCACCTACGATCATGGATTGAATGATCTTGTATTGGCTTATCTCGCTTTGTTTCCCTTGCTTGATACAAGCATTCAGATTGCGGAGGGACGACCCTCCCGTTTACCTGAGTTGCTCAAGCGTTATAAGGCATGGTGGGAGTCGTTAACCTGCGATGTGAATAATGAACCTGAGGAAGATGAAGCGCCGGATGGTGATGCCCCATCTGACTTACCGGGTCTGGATGGCTATAAGTACATCAAGCCAGGTAAGTGGTGGGCTGTTTTGGCAAGAGACAATTGGACGTGTTGCAGCTGTCACCGTTCGGCCCAGAAGGATGGCGTCACGCTCAATGTAGATCATATCAAACCGAGATCAGAGGGCGGAACGGATGACATGGAGAACCTGCAGACGCTGTGCTGGAAGTGCAATATTGGCAAGAGCAATAAAGATCACACTGATTTGCGGCACCATGAAGGTTAGTCATTAGCCTAGCCAAAACCAGGAAGATGATGCCGGTGTTTTTTTCCTGAACATGCAATCGCGTTAAGGCAAAATAAGAACCAGAGTGCTGAGTAATGACAGCTAAGTTTTGTCTAGCCATCGAGTTGGTTATCGTGGTGGTTGGCGCATCACCTTGATCATCTGATCTTTGCAATGATCAAGGTGTTTTATGATTGTGAACGATATCTCGGGTCGAAAGGCAAAGACGCTCGTGAAACTTGCACCCATAACTTATTGCCAGTACAAGGCTATGATGGTCACAGGAGTGAGAACGCTTCTTGACACATTCCAGCACAACTTCTACACTCCAAATTGAGAGGTAGTCCGCGGCAAATATTATGTACATCAAACACGTTCTTGCTACAATCGCACTGTTTCTCGCCACCGGTTGCAGTGCACCACCGTCTACTAGTGTCGTAACCCCGACTGCTCAGTCAACAGCAGTTGAATCGGTCACCACCGCATCGTACTGCGTCTCATGCCTTCCTCCTCAAGAATGCAAGCTCAGTCAACAGCAGTTGAATCGGTCATCACCGCAGCTTCGACTGCTATCCCGGCTGTAACGATCACTTCTAAGCCAACGTTGACAATTGCACCAAGCCCATCGATTCAACAGACACAGGAACCTTCACCAACATCGCTGCCAAGTCCAACCCTGTCACCAACACAGGCGTCAAAACCTACATTAGCGCCACCTCCAACGACAGTGGTATCTGACACGTCTAACATTACGGTGACAGATGCGTACAAAGCTGTATTACTGACAAAGGTTGCGGCTGTTATTACTGAAGAGACAGCCAAGCAAATCGCAGATGGCAAGCTTAGCGGGTTGAAATCATATGTAGCGTTCTTTGTAATTGGGACAATCCTCAGCGCTACGCGGAGTGCCTTCAACGAGACAGCCCCTCTGCCGGATATTCAGCCGGTCTGGGACCAAGGCAAGACTTCAGTGGCTGGGTTGTCTGCTGTAGTCTCCGATTAGTATGACGGGAAGATCAATGCCTCTGACATCCCGAGGAAAATGCAGCCTGTGAATGCCCCGATCGACTCAATGCAACTGGCGGCTCGCAAGCTTGCGGTCGAAAAATACCGGATCGATGGGACGAAATTAGACCAATTGTATGATAAGGCCATCCAAGATATGCGGGCTCAGTTTCAGAAAATGTTGCAGTAGTAGACAGGTGCAGAATGTCAGACGATAAGCCAAAGCGTCGAATGGACCAAGACGAGATCAAAGAGATCATCCAGGTCTATGAATTTGATCGGCACAAGGCTAAGTAGTTTTATTTGATTGATCCGGACAAATCAAAGGTACTGTGGACGTTGGCGATTCCGAGAACTACAAACTAATCATCATCACGCCAAAGGACACTACAGATGGCAATTGAGGTAATTCCTGCTGGTAACTGGCACAAAGAGTTGAAGATTGACACTGATGACGTTAAGCGACTAGCCGATGCGATGGGCTGGTCGTTGGATGAGGCAAGGTTCATGCACTTGATCGCCACCGGCCAGATCAAGGGTGATGTGATCGAAGGTGTGGACTGGTACGGTGAGCCGATTGGGGACATGGATGTAAAAAGCGGCCATCAAAAAGATATTGGCAGATTTGTTACACGATGAACTCACAATTGACACCGATGAAGTAAAGCGAATCGCCAATGGCCTGGGTTGCACGAGAGTTATGCAACATTTTGGTATTTGATCAGCACCGGTCAGAGCCCGGGCGATGTTATCTGCCCAAGCTGATGTCAGGACACATTTGAGAAAGACGCCTCCAAGCGTAGTTTTATGCGCGGGTCGAGATAGGCGAACAGCGCAGGGTCTTGCTCAAGAAGCTTGACCATGGCGTTGACTAAACTGAGTTCACAACGACCACGGCGTCTGGACGCAATGCGTCGCAACAAGATTTTGGCAGATTGGGGATCACGCAACAAAACCACAACGACTAAAGACACCAGGATTAGAAGTGCAAGTGCAAACAGCGCAAAGAAACGTGACCAAGCCTTGGTGTCGGCAATGCGTGAGTCGGCAAAACCCAACAGGCGTTTGGCATCGCGAAAGCCCTGCTCACAGCCAAAGCGTCGCGCATATTCACCAGCCATCTGGGTGGCGCTGCGCCAGCGGTTTGAGATCAGATACCAAATATCCCAAATGCCATCATCGTTCTTGATGCGACTCATGCTGACCCATTTCAGGTGTGGCTTGCTTTGGCAGTATTGAACACGTCCCAGCGTGCGTCTGCGCGAATTGGTCACAAACGACAGACTTTGCAGTTGTTGCCACTCACCATTGACGCAAACCTTGGTGCTGCATTTGGTTCGCAACACATACTCCACACTGAAGGATTCCAGCACATCGCATAGTTCGACGTCGGCAAATCCGCGATCAGCCGTCACAATCAGGCGACGGCGTCCAATCTTGTTGCGCACCCGTCGCAACACCCGTTTGATAATGGCCATCTCGTAAACCTTCATGCGCCCTTTCAGCACACTGGCATCATATGCTCGCCACATGACCGGCACTGCTCGCCGTGTGATGATCAGTGATACGACCAACAAATGCTGATCGTCTTCAATCGTCCAGTCGACCGCTAGCCGCACCTTTCCTCGTTTAGGTATCTGCTGGATCGCTTGATCCAAAAC
>CAIXPS010000583.1 GCA_903921365.1 uncultured bacterium
ACTGTTGACCGACATCCAGGACGGCACCTTCGCTTCGAACTGGATTCTCGAAAATCAGGCTGGCCGCTCGCACTTCCTGGCGATGCGCCGCCTGCGCAGCGAGCACAAAATCGAAGAAGTGGGCAAGCGCTTGCGCGCCATGATGCCCTGGATGCGCGAAGAGAACGCCGCCGACGTATAAAATGGGCCTGTGCTGAATGCAGCCTTTACCCCACCCCCTCTCCCAATGCTGGGAGAGGGGGTTTTATTTTCTCTGAACGTCCCCTTCAGGTAGACCATAACAATTCATGCGCTGGTCGGACAACGAGTCATCCGGCGCAATTGTTTTCCCCCCCTCCCAATTCTGCCATATCCCGCCAAATGCCCACGGATCGATGTTTATCCGAAGGCGATTCGGTTTAAGAGTTAGGAAGATCCTTCAACATAGCACCATGGGAGGGTACCATATGTCGAGAAGGTTTTTGCTCCTTGTCATCGCGCTCATCTGCGCGTTCGTAACCCCTCGCGCTTTCGCAGCGCAGACGGTCGATCTTACGCCGTACCTGCAGGCCGAGGTGAACGAGGTGGCGACGCTAACCGCGCAGGTAAGCTATCTGCAGCAGCAGGCCGATCCCATCAGCGCCGGAGCCGTAGCGAGTTATATCCCGGATCACCAGATGATGGTCAATCTGCTGTCCGCCCAAATCACCGCGATGGGTGGCAATCCGGCCGCGGTCGTGCCTACGGGTACGCCGTTCCTGGGCACCAAGCAGGCGATTTTCAACAATGACATGGCCGCCCACGCGAACGTAGTCAACGCGTATCAGAACCTGGCCAAGAACACTGATCCGGCGATCAATCGGCTGGCGATGATCGGATGGAATGGCGCAGCCCGCCATTTCTCATCGCTGCAATTCGCGCTGGCCTCAACCACCTATACGCCGACCAGTACGCATGATGGCCTGTTCGCGGCTTTGACGTTGGAACGCGCGACCATTGCCGATCTGCAGACGCAATCGGCACGACTGTCCCAATTGGGAGACACCACCAATGCGAACAAGCTGATGGCATTGATCCCGCAGCATCAGACCCAGGCCTCGATGCTGATGACCCAGATCAGTCAACTTGGCTGGAATCCGGCAACGGCGGTAGCGCCGCCGGTGGTCGCCTTTGATACCAGCAATCAGATTCTCGCCAATGAGCGGATAATCAATACGCAATTGGTGAACAGCTACGCGATTGCGATCTATTCGCAACCGGCAAACAGTCCGCTGCAAATCGCGGCTATGCAAACGCAGCCCATCGCACTGGCCGCGTTGAATAGCCTCTTCGGCGTGCAGGTGGTGACGCGCACCGTGTAATCTTCCAGGAGTTGCGCATCAATCGAGCCTTTTCCGCGTGTAACCGCGGGAAGGGCTCGATGACGTCTCGTGACAGTTACCAATTGTGGTAGGTCAGACCCGTAGTCCGCGCCCTCCGCGGCGCGTGCTTTGAGCGAAAGAACCGGGTTATGAACAAACGCAACTGGTAAGTGAATCAAAGCTTCATTTTTTTCGAGGGCGACAGCAGGGCTTTTCAGCGTATCCAGCTCAGTGGGATGATGCGCTGACGAATGTTGGTCAGGTAGAAATGCGGCACGCCTTTTGTCCAGTCATAATAGGTCAGGTGCAGATGCGCGCCGACGATATCGGCG
>CAIXPS010000584.1 GCA_903921365.1 uncultured bacterium
ATTATATACTGTAACGCTGATTTCTGAGTGTCAAAGCCACAAGGCAGATCCGTTTTCTTCAACCGACCCGGCGAAGATATTTGCATCCAGTCTCAGCCCGAATCCAGGCAGATTGGGGACATGCACATGGCCTTCTTGAATCTGGTACGCTGATGCATCCAGACCAGCGATTTGTGCTTCATCCCACTCCACAAATGTAAACTGCCTGATGGCGCCAGCCAGGTGACAGGCAGCATAATTGCCATAACAGTTGCCATACGAGTGTGGCGCGGAGCGCACGCCCCATGAATCCAGCTTGCGGGCGGTCTGCAGCCACTGCGTAAAACCATATCCAAAGATGTCATACTGGATGACGTCGACCAGACCGTCGCGCGCCCAGTCGAGTAGATGGGATGACGCCTCGCCTTCGCCGTCAGCGATCAGGATGGGATACCCGTTGGCGGCCAGCCATTGCTTCAAGTCGGTGTACAACTCGCGGTCTTCATGGAATGCCTCCTCCAGCCAGTAGAGAGTGCACGACGCGGTTTCCTGAAGAACGTGTTTTGTAAGGTTGAGGTTGTAGCCATTGTTGGCGTCGATCATCAATGGCGCATTCGGGCTGATGGCGGCGCGCACGGCTCGGATGATCGCGATATCGCGCGCGGTGCCCGCCGCCAGAGGCATATGGCGCGCCCCGCGTCCGACCTTTAGTTTGAATGCCGTGTGACCACGTTCAAGCCCGTCTCGAACCTCGCCCACAAGGCGCTCAACGGCGGCGGTATCCGACTCAAGATCGAGGTCGTCAAAGTACAGTGATGTGTCATAACAGGGTGGTCGCAGCGTGCTGGGCACAGCATGTCCACTGTACTGTGCCGCCATAGCATACACGGGTTGCTGGGTCTGTTGGCCGACCAGGTCCCAGAGCGCGCACTCAATGGATGTCCATAAGGGGTGCACACCGAACCCGGAAGTAAACACAGACTCGACGGTGGAACCAAGCAACTGCGTCGCCTGGTCGCGCTGGATGTGACCGAGTCCGAAGCCGACGACGCCGTCATCGCTGGTCAACCGCACAATGGGCAGCCGGATCGTCGAACCGTGGGCCCCGAGGCGCGCATTACTCCCTGCGCTTCGCGGGCGCTGTCCTGTCAGGACTGCCGATTCGATGCCAATGATGCGAGAGGATGCCGTCATATTACGTCCTATATCCCACCGAGTATCAAGTTCAGAGAGTTCAGGAATACCTGCATCGCAATTGTGGGCGTGGTGTTTTTGAGCCCCTGTGCGATGAACGCGAGCGCGCAGCAAGGGATGATCAGGCCGATTGTGTACCAGCCCGAGTAGCCCACATGAACGAGCGCCCAGAGCAAGCCGTGCAACAACCAGGTGCGTGTTCCATGCACAAGCTCCTGGCGCGGCAGCACGTATCCTCGCCACCAGATCTCCTCGGCGGCAAATCCGACGATGATGTTCACAATCCACAACGCGCGGTTGATCGCCGAACTGCTGTCGAGCGGAAATGTGGTGTCTGGGAAATGCAGGTTGTAAGTTTTGATCAGCGTGCTCATCAACCACAACCCGGCGTAGTAGGCGCCGACGAACACGAGGATGCCAAACGTCATCCAGTTCCAACTTTGCCCGTTGAGGGGTTTTAGCCGGAACCGCGCGCGTATGGTGGGCCCGTTGAGGGGGCGACCTTCAAGCGCCATGGCGATCAGCGCAGCGGGAATCAACCCGCCAACGAATACGAATTCGACGATTGTGTAGGCATAGACGCGTTCGAGCCCTGATTGCTGGAGCGCAGGCAGAATCACGAGGAAGCCCAGAGCGATGAGCATGGTGGGAATTCCAAAGAACAGGGCCGTCTGCCAGACCGGCATGGGCGTGAGGGCAATGGTGGTGATGACTGGTCCGGGTGATTTTCGTGACAGTGATGTTGGCATAAGTGTTGGTATCTCGATCAGGCTTTGCGCGCGAGACCACGGGTCAGATAAACCTGAGCCGCTTCGCGCACCAGCCTGGCATTTTGAACGGCGGCATACGCTCCTTCAAGGCGTTCTGCCATTGCGATCATCTCGTCGTAGGAGGCGCGCCCTGGGCGCAGCGTCTCGTACATGCGGAGTAATTCTTCGTTAGGCACGGCAGTGAGTTCTGCAGCGCGCATGAGGTTTTCTGCGAGTTGCGCATAGCCTGCCTGGTGCGCCACGCGCGCCTGCGCGCGCAATGTCTCTGCCTGAATCTGCAGGTCGGCAC
>CAIXPS010000585.1 GCA_903921365.1 uncultured bacterium
ACTACCCCGGCAACGAGCAGCAGTATCTTCCATGGAAACTGACGCGCGGGTGGAGGTAATGGCACATCCTCATTGCTATCTCCGAATAGCGTGGAAGCAGTGTTGTCGTTCATGAAATTCCTCCTGAAAAGGTATATTGATTTTCAGCTCTGTCCTGCATGCAACAAGAAAATGAGTTTGCGACCTTCGATGTCGATCTCAGCGCCATTATGCAGGCGTGTCGATAGATTTTTATCCAGTTTCCTGCCATCCAGCATTGTGCCGTTTGCGCTTGTGTCGGTAATAAACCACTCCCCTTTTTCCTCATAAATGCAAGCATGTTCGCGCGATACAAGGCGGCCTTCATCGGTGATGGGTATGTCTGGTTTACGGTCTTTTTCCTTGTACTTCTTCTGTAGTCGGCCGATAATATTGTCGCCGGAGTGGAGATCAACGTAGTCGGAATAATCCTTATATGAGATCTGTATACGCGCGCCGTTACGCATAACAGTTACTTCCGATTCTATTTCTTTTTGAATGGGCGGTTGCGGTGGAGCGACTATGGTGATTTCAGGTTCCTGCAAACCCGCTGTGCCGCCGCCCTGCGCACTGTTTGCCTGTTGTGATGACAACTCTGGTTGTTGCTCATCACCTGATGTGCCCAGTGCGCCTGATTCCCCCACTGCAGGTTCCGGTCGCGGACTGTTATCCCCAAGGGCGGTAAGAGCATGCCCCCTAGGACCGTTCTTCTGTTGCCCGACCCGCTGGGGCGCATCCGGGCCGTAGTAAGGTGAATGACCTTCCTGTTTAGCAGACTGATCTGGCGACTGTTGAATTGTCGGCAGTGATGACGGCCCAGCGCTACCTAACTGGGTATCGGTGCGAACTGGACGATCGCCAATGCCTGGGTTTGGTGTCACATTTTGGCGGTCATCATTTTGTTCGACGGCGCGCGGTGTGACGGGTTTGGGTTGTGGTTCACTTTCTCGTCGCGGCATTGGATCGCCACCCAAATGGGTTTCGGAACGCTGCGGAGCGCGAGTATTGTCTGGCTTGGCTGGCGCACTTTGACGATTACTCTCTGGTTCAATGTTGCGCGATGTGACGGGTTTAGGCTGTGGTCCACTTTCTCGTCGCGGTGGCGAATCGCCACCCAATTGCGTCATCTCGCGCACCAGACGTCTTGGTTCGCCCAGGTTATTACGTGAACTGGTATCCGGCTTAACAGGAGTTGGCTGCAAAACAGACGGCGGGTTTGTGGCATCCCGCTGCGGCGCATTCACTATCGGTTGTTCGGGCTGAGTGCCAGCAGTAGGCGGAGGAGTATTACGAAGTGTTGCATCATACGCCTTGCGGCGATTGGGATTCCCCAGCGTATGAAATGCGGCTTCAATAAGCTTCAGCCGTTCAGTGTCGTCTTTATGTGCACTTTTCGACTTCCGATATGCCCTGTCAATCTGACCATCATCATTTGTCTGTTGGAGACCGAGCATCAAATAAAAGTTCTCTGCCATTGGTGCCTCCTAAGGCTTACCATTGAGCCAGCTTGATTCTTGATTGTCGCCGATTGTGTCCGTAATACCCCGGCACGCATACTGTACATTAATGGGTGCAAATGTCAACACGACTCATAAACTGAATATTTGTGATCAGGGTCGCAAACCTGGAATGCAATGCGCAGTATCCAAATCTTGTAACAACTTGCGTGAATACCCGAACGGTGTCATATTCTGGATACTGATCTCGGAGGAGCTTCACCTGTTTTACCAGCTTGTTTATAACTGCATTGGAGGCACTCATGTATGACGACACAGATATCTATGCATCATCGGACGATCCGGATGTCCATGATGACTATGCTGACACCACAGAGTTCGATGACGCAATAGAACTTCCCGATTTTCAGGTTGAGTCAGATAGCAGCTCATTACCGGTATCATTTTTCGAACCGCCTGCCTATGACAGCGATCCGCCTGATCCAAATAAACTGCCAACTGGGCCCATGGCCTCCACGCCGTGGCGTAAATGGCTGCTTGTTGCAGGCATCGCCAGCGCTGCTCTGGTAGGAATAAGCATCCTGGTCGTTATCATTCCTATTCTGATAAACCTTTCTGTGCATGACACCAATACGCCGGATCGCGCGGCACAGGCATTCTATGAGGCGTTGAACAATAAGAACTATGTCGGCGCGCAGAAATACGTGGATCCGGAAGCGGTGATGTTGCCGAATGCACTTTCACTGGCAGAGGTAATTCGGGCCAAAGTTGCCGAACTGGCCAAACAAGCGCTTGGCGCAGACATAGATATACAGGTTATATTCCAGGACCTCACTTACGAAATCACACAACAAGATGTCGATCAGGCTGCAGTGCATGTGCGCGGCCGCGTGCGGATTTATGACGCCCGGTCGAATGCCGGCGTTACTTTACCCTATGACACCACCCACCAGATGATCCTGCGCCAACGCGTCTGGTATATGAAAGCCGGGTAGAGGTATCCCCGTATATTCAATGTAAAGGCTATACACACTGACC
This sequence comes from uncultured bacterium, assembly GCA_903921365.1. Lineage (GTDB taxonomy): Bacteria > Chloroflexota > Anaerolineae > J036 > Brachytrichaceae > CAIXPS01. The sequence goes on from CAIXPS010000585.1 coordinate 2,514, forward strand.
ATCACACGATGCCAAAGCGTATTTGGAGGTTTGCGAAGTACAAATCTGCTGTGGACACCTTGTTACGTGGGTTATCTGCAAATACAACACTCACGACCCGCACTTCCACTGTTGTGTCATTGATATTGAGTCGCACGGGTTCGCCCGTCGTGTCCGGAAGGATCCTGCTACTTCGCCAGGCAGTGTCACGGAATACAACTTTATTGCTCTTTCCGATAAAAATATACGACGCGTAGAGGGTGTCTTTCCGGATCCATATTTCCATTGAATTAGGATAACCCTCTGGTCCACAAGACTTCGGGTAGATACGAAAGCCGAACTCTATGTCGGAATCATCTTTAGGGTCCTTCAGCTTTTTATCCACACTAAACAGGCTGCGCGACACCTTGGAATCGTATGTCAACTCGTTGGTTAGCGTAATCAGTGGATTCGATGTTTCGCCTTGTTTTTTAGGAGATGCCGCTATCTGCGGTTCGGTATTTTGTGCGGCCTGTTGCTCCTTTGCCTGGATTGCTTTTTCCCGTTGCTCAAGGGCATTGGCCTTTTCTTCCAGGCTGGCTTTGAGTTGAGCCAGAGACTTCTCCTTGTCCTCGATCTCACGCTGCCTGGTTTCGTTCATATTCGATTGTGCTTGCACAGCAGACAACTGCATCGTGATAGCCAATTCGTTGCGCGTGATCGCTGTCGCAGCTTCCAGTCGCGTGATGCGTTGCTCGCGCGCGTCCGCCAACGCATCGCGCATCTCCACGGCGTTCTTATACCGATCCTCGGGTTGCAGGCTTAGCGCGCGCATAACCACTTCGTCGATTTCCGGTGAAACACCCGGCGCCGCCTCGTTAAGCGCGCGTAATTCAACTACGCCCTGAAAGAGATCATATGACGGCGGCGGCTCATGGGCGGTCAGCAGCGTATAGAGCGTGGCGCCCAGCGCATAGATATCACATGTCGGCGAGTCGCCATTTTGATTGCTGTACTGCTCCCAGGGGCTGTAGCCATGCGTATAGGCATTCTGAATCAGCCTTTTCTTATCGTTCAGATTAGCGGCAATCCCAAAATCGGTCAGGTATGCCGTCCCATCACTCATCACCATCACATTCGAGGGCTTGACGTCGCGATGCACCACGTCCCGTTGATGGCAGTACGCCAGTGCATCGAGCAACTGCGCCGCCCAACGCACTACCTTGTTCTCTGGAAATGGCTGACAGCCGCTCTCTGCCTGGAGTTGCGCGAGATCCTGACCATCGATCAGCGTCATCACCAGGAAGTGTTCGGCGCCGATAGCGAAGTATTCGGTAACCCTGGGCAGGTGCGGATGATCGAGGTTGGCCAGCAGGCGCGCTTCAAACTTGAACTGCTCCGCGGCTTGTTCGCGCGTCAGCGCGGGTGTCCGCACATCGCCGTGCAGACGCGTGTCGTTTTCCGAAGGCAGGTAATCCAGCCGGAACACCTTCAACGCGCAGTTCTGGTCGTGCAGTGTGTCACGCGCCCGGTATACTTCGCCCATGCCGCCATCACCCAACAAACCATCGATGCGATAGCGGTCGGCGATCATGTCGCCCGTGTTGTAGGTGATGGCTGTACTCATTGGCTTACGCTAAGCGGACGACGCTGAACCGTAATTGCAGGTATGAGAAACACAAATCCGGTGTGGATACCTGGTTGCGTGGGTTGTCTGCAAACTCGATACTTACTACCCGAACTTCCACATCTATCCCCGCAAGTATAAGTTGCACTGGTTCGCCTTGCGTCTTTGGAAGCACTCTGATACTTCGGCCCGGGTTATTGCGAAATTCCGTCGGGTTATTCTTACCGATAAATAAACACGAGGTATATAGAGTATTAAGCCGGAGCCATACCTCCATGATTTTCGGATAACCTTCGGGTAAGGAAGATTGCGGGTAGATACGAAAACCGATCTCAATATCTGACCTGCTATCTTTGGGAGACTTCAGCTTTCTATCCACACTAAATTGGCTGCGCGACACCTTGGAATCGAACGTCATCTCGTATGTTTGCATACTCGAAGCATTTGATATTTCGACCTGTGTCTCGCTTTGTTTTCTTGTGTCTATTACAGCTCCCGACTCACGACTTGGTTCGTACTGGTGTGTTTGACCACTGCGTACATCATGACCTGTTTGCGGTAGCGGCACAGTGCGCAGGTCCGATTCACCGGCACGCTGCCTCTGCAGATTCTGTTGATCATGTAACTGTTGCTCCTTTGTCTGGACGGCCTCTTCGCGTTGTCCACGGGCATTGGCCTTTTCTTCCAGGCTGGCCTTGAGTAGAGCCAGAGACTTCTCCTTGCTCTCGATCTCACGCTGCCGGGTTTCGTTCAGTTTCGCTTGTGTTTGCACGGCAGCCAACTGCAGCGTAACAGCCTGTTCACGGTCGGTCATCTCTTCCTCGCGATGCTTGACAGATTCTTCACGCAGAGAAACATCATTCTCGCGCTGTGCCACGGCCCTTTCACGTTCATCCAGGTTGCTGGCGAGTGGATCACTCACTTCAGGTTGAGTGGTTCCCACTTCCACTTCCGCCACCATCGACATACTCAGGTCTTCGGGTAGTGTGAGGGTGGGTTCGAGGTGTTCTGCTGTCGCTTGAGTGTCTATGACTGCATTCTCATCCCTTGTATCTTCAAATTCTGTCGGCGGCACAGCCGGTTCGTCAAGTGTTACCGACAGATCATCAACCTGGGATTCAGGCACAGCCTCTTCAAATGTCATTGGTGGCGATGAACTTGTCTCTTGTCCTGAATCCCCGCTGGCATCGTTGTCTACAATCTCGCGGCTTTCTGGCGTGAGAAGTGTTCCAGTAATACCAGAAAGCCATTCACTCTCTTGGCGCTGCGACACTAAGTCTTTTGGCTGTGTTTTGTCTTGCTCACGCGTCGCGACGACTAGTTCTCCCCTGCCAAGCTCTGTTGTGTTGACCTGTAACTCGGGCCGTTCGCCAGAATCAGCTTGGGGGAGACACTCTTTCGTCGCCTGCGATCCAAATAATGTCGCCTCTGCATTCATCTCTGCGACACCTTCGGTACTTACAACCGCCGGCTCTCTATGTTCGACATCCTGTTCGTTATCACCCGGTTGCGCATCAACCTGCACGCGGTGCTGTTCGTCAGTGTTAAGAGGGGTTGCATCTATTTCCATTGCTGCAAGCGGCTGCACTGTCTCCGCTGGCAGTGTAGGCTCCTCGCGCAATTCATCGATTGGATTGAGATGCACCTGCAGCACCAGAGCCGTCATGTCGCTCGTATCAACGCTGTTGATCAACAAACCCGCCAGGGAATCGCATGCGTCCTTTGGATTCTTGCAGGCCAACGCCGCCTCAATGGACTGCACGTTTACATACCGATACAGTTGATCAGTGCAGATCAGCAACTGGTCGCCATTGGCCAGTCGTTTATTCCAGTGATTGATATTAAATGGCGATAAGAACTCAGCCGTCTGCAAACCCTCGCTCTGGTGCACTAATGCACTCGTTTCATCCCAGTCAGTGTCATCAGCGTCTTCTACGGCAACTTCCTGGTCGGGTTCCGCATTGAGCATTACAAGCGGATGACCTTCGCGATACAGGTACACCCGACCACTTCCGATCCGCGCAGTATATAGCTCCCTTCCATGTATCACCGCACATGCTGCAATCATCGATGGGCGTTCACCTTCTGGTTCTTCGTTGGTTCCTCCTTGAGGATGAACAGAGGATGAGGCTGAATTTTGCAAAGCATCCAATAATGCCTTGTCTGGCTGCATGCCCATGGTGTTGTAATAGCGTTTCGAAATCAAGTCGCTGTGCGCAGGGTTGCGCGTAACCGTGAAGATCGTGCCGAGATGCGCGTGCCGTTTGAAATCATGTTCCTCAGACACCGCAGGCAGTGCAGGCTTCGCCTCATTCAAACGATTGCTTGAATCGGATCGCGCGATCCGCGCCACACTTAACGGGTTACTTCGGGTTGCTACCATGTCTCTATTTTCGTTCAGATATGAATTTACGGCATGACCGCGATTCGAAAACCAATTCCGGGGTCGCGGTTCTCGGGAGGGAGAGCCAGGCGCGCAGCACTACGTATCTGTTCAGGACCGTCTGCGAAGGCGCCACCCCGCACGACGCGCTTGTCGCGGCTGTCTTGTGCTTCGCGCCCATCATTGGCATTGTAGGGATAGGGTCTAAACAGACTGCTTGTCCATTCCCCTGCATTTCCAGCCATATCCGCGACACCGTAACTGCTATCGCCAAGAGGGCTGTAGCGATCAACAGCTGTTGTATCGTCGACCAGCTTGCCATAGTCAGCGCGCGCCCCGTCCGGGAGTTGATTGCCCCACGGATAGCGCCGTCCGTCGTTTCCGCGAGCCGCTTTTTCCCATTGCGCTTCGGACGGCAATATCACCTTGCGACCCGTTATCCTGCTAAGCCACTCACAAAATCCCACCGCATCATCCCACGTCATATTCGTCGCCGGGTGGTTGTTTTTGCTCGTAGAAAAATCCCAATCCGGGTCACTGGATTTCGCAAAGACATCATATTGCGCACTCGTCACCTCGTACTTGCTAATCAGAAAAGTGTCTAGATTGGCATGCGATTGAGTAATGTATTCGCTGGCAGCAGCCTGTGTATCCGTAATCGCACTCCCCATGCTGAACGAGCCCGCTGGGATGCGCACCAACTCAATAACCACATCAGGTGCAAGCGACAAAAGCAACGCCGCATCTTTTGTGGAAAGAGCAGGTTGTGCCGGCACCGGCGTAGGATTGAATACAGTAACAGTCTCTTTAACCACTACTGTTTGCACAACCGGAACTGTCTCTCGAATGACGACGTCTCTTGTGACAACTGGGGACGCTACGCGTCCGATCGTAGCGCCGACCACGAGGCAGGCAATGATAACTCCGCCGATCAGCGCAGAGCGCTTACCCGTCGCTGGTTGTTCAAGAACCGGCGTTTCTCCAGTCATAGCCTGGTACAAATCATCCAGATGCTGCTTTACGGCAGGAACTTCTTTGCCGATATAGGCTTTTTTGGCGCTCCGGAAATGGGTCTCGAAGTCGCGCATACCGGTCATTCTTGTAAGTGCTGTGTGACGCTCCAGATCCCTGCGCATCTCAAGGATACTCTGGTAGCGATCTTTCGGGTCAAGTTCCAACGCTTTGAGTATCACGCTTTCCATTTCTGGCGAAATCGATGGCTGCAATGAACGTGGCGATGGCAACTCCACTTGGTTCATACGCTCTGCCGTCTCGGTGGGTTGATGTCCAGTGAGTAGCGTGTACAATGTCGCGCCCAGTGAATAAATATCACTAAGATGATCGATATTCTTGAGTTTATTCACCTGTTCTGGTGAACGATAGTGGGGTGTTTCGGCGGGTAATGCCCACGGACTCTCCCTGAATACCGCGCTGCCCAAATCCATCAAGCATAGCCTGTCTCCCTCGTAAGTGAGGATCAGGTTCTCGGGCTTGATATCACGATGAATCACTGCTTTCTCGTGGATTGATTTGAGCACATCCAACAGCGGCCCTAACCATCCGAGCACTTCAGTTTCGGTAAACCTGTTATCCGGCTTGGACTCAAGCCAGTCCAGCAGCGTCATACCCTCGATTAACTCCATCACGAGATAAGGAATGCCGTCCTCCTCGAAATAATCGATGAATTTCGGCAGAGATTGTGGGTTAAACGCCGTGAGATCCCTTAAAGCCGTTGCCTCTCGGTGCAGGCCGTCGGCTTTCAATTTTAATCGATCAGCGTCATTCTGGCGGGCAAGCGCGTTTAGCCTGGTTCCGTCAGCGTCAATGAGGAGTGTTTTAATCGCACAGGCGCGTTTTTCCTGGTTATCCACGCCTCGGTAGACAACACCCATACCCCCATGGCCAAGTGTTTTGTCGTCGTAGAATACAAAGCGCCCATTTTTTAAGTGTCGTGCTTGTGAAGTCATGAAAAACTCCGGGACGGCTGTTTTGATTCAATTGTAGTCTGTACAGTGCATGTGGGCAAATAGGCGAACCGTGTAAGGAACGCGAGATGAATAGGCAACGTATCCCCATGTGCAGATTTTTGTATCATGGATATACTATCGTTCTAAGCAGTCACCGCCATGGAGAATACTGAACCGAAGCACATCACAAAGCTGGATACTGTGCCGTCGTTGTTGAGCGATAAATTCCCGCGATTGCGTCCAATCCTGACCCGTGGTGGCCGCGCGCTCCACTGGATTGGGAAGGTTGCGCATCCGATGCATCATTTCGTGATAAACACACGTGTCTGGCAAAGGGTGAACAAAACGCCTTCCTGGCATTTTGTGATACGCCAATCGAGTCGTCTTGAGATTCGATTGCGTAAAGTGCTTGGACTTTCTCAGCATACGGTCGATCCAAACCCGTTCGCGCCGTCAGATAAAACGAATCCACCGATAAACCCACCCCAGACGCCAAAGAACAACCGGTACCAAAATGAGCAACAGCGCATCATCTGGGAAGCCATCCTGACAAACGATGATGAACAGATTGAGAAAGTTGTCGCTGACCTGGGATGGGGGCAAGTAGTCGATTCAGGTATTTCGGTCGATGCGCTTAATTGGCTTGAGGACAGCAAGAAGCGGCTGCTGGCTTTGCGCAAGCTGTGTCTGGCGCTGCTCAGTGATAATGATTTGACGATTATCAACTCCTACGATTCCATCCTTACCGGCAGTGGTAAGCTCAGAAAAGACGAGGAAACACGGGTAGAGACTGCTCGCTATCGCAATAATGCGCACAATGAGTTGCATCAAGCGATTGCTACTGATGACGACGATCTCATTGACCCGATACGGTTACGTTACCCTTTCCTCGAAACTTATACAAGCGTCTTACCTCAGGACAGAGCCCGTGTTGATCTGGCACAACAGCGGATCGCAGCCTGGCGTCTTCTGCGAACTGCTTTAGACGGCCATGACGATGACGCTATTGCGAAGGCATATGTCCCGCTATTGCACCGGTACCGGATGCTCTCTCAGCACGACGTTGATCGGATTGACCTTGCGAATACCCGTCTCGAGGCTTTGCGACTATTGCGCGAGGCACTGACGAGTAACGATGAAGTGAAGATAGCAGACGCATACGTCGCAATTCTGCATGACTACAAGAAACTGACAGAAGATGAGAAACAGCGCGCTGAACTTGCAGTGGCACGGGTTGTTGCGCGCGATAAGCTGCGCATTGCCCTTGAGTCCAATAATGACGAAAGAATCGCATCGGCATACAATCCTATACTTGATGGTTCCACAATCATTACCGAGCAGGAAAGTGAGCGTGTTCAACTTGCGAATCGTCGCCTCGATGCGCTGTTTTCCTTCAGAGAAATGCTGAAAACTGGCGACGACGATTTCATTGCTGCGTCATACGACAGTGTTCTGGATGGTTACGCCAGCGTATCTGCACAAGAACGGGAGCGGCTGAATCTGGCCGTGCAGACGAATGCAGCGCTGGCATGCTTCTGGAGTGCGCTGAAGACTCGCGATGAGGACGAAATAGTCAAGGCCTATAACCCGATCCTGGATAACTGCAAACGCCTGTCGTCGGCAGAAAAGAATGAGCTGAGCAGATCGAAGACCTTCATTGAGGCGAAGAACAGTGTGCGGGAAGCGTTGCAGTCAGAGAACGATGCGGCTATTGCAGCCGTAGACGCCAGAAAGTTAAACCTGGTCGTCCGGCGCAATCAGCTACTCACTCAGGAGGAACAAAAGCGCATCGCGTTAGCCATCTCCTACCAGGAGTTGCGTAACGCCTTGAGGATTGACAATGAGCTGCTGATCGTTGAGCGTTTCACCGACCTGTTGAAGAACCACAAGGGCATCACGGCTGATGATTTGCAGCATCTGGACTTTGCGCGTCGTCGCATTCAGGCGCTGACTGCCTTCACTGAGGCACTTCGCAGCGGTGACGATGATAAGATTGTTGCGGCGTACCAACCTATTCTTGGCCGCAATAACAGGCGACGCGACTTCTTGAGCCCTGCGCAGCGATCCCGTTATCAGGAAGCGCGGCACCGGAAACAGCGGTTGGAACAACTGCGCCAGGCGCTGAATGAGAATAGCGACGACGAGGCGATCATGAGCCTCTATACCCCTAACCTTTATGGTATTTCAAATCTCAACATCAACGAGCAGCACCGCCTGCAGACCGCTATCCATCGCACCGAGCTCTACAAGCAGTTCAAGGCCGCAATCGACTCCGGAGTAGAGCAACGCATAGTAGATGATTATGACAATAGCCTGAATGACTATCCAGCAATCGCGCCGGACGATCGCGCGCGATTGGAACTGGCGCGCAAGCGAATGCAAGATGCCTACGTCCAACAACAAGTAATACACGCCGGCGCCAAGCCCGGTGCAACCATTCAACCTGAAGCCGACCGAGTAGTAGCATGAACACAACTCCATCATCACCTGAAATGCCCCATGGATCACCTTCCGATGATCCAAAGCAGGAAAAGGAAACACTGCGTAACAGACTGTCTCGCCATGCTAATGATGTCCAGAAAACGAACCCGGATGCAGCCAGACTTCTGGGGAAGCTGCGTGACGATATTGATATTGGTACAGGGGCGTTGGACAAATGGGCGTCTATCGATATTTGCCGAGCGCTCGACCTTGATGCCATATATAACGGATATGAGGGCTCGCGTAGTGATGCGACTCAAATAAAGAACTGGCGGCGCATCGCATTCGTACTCGAGCTAGCGCGCAATGCACTCGTCCTATTGCCGCTAATCCTGACATGGATAGGTATCTATACAGCAGTCTCTAATTACGATAGCATGCTAGCGTCTTCGCCCGAATCCAAAACAGATTCATTTTTCTATTTGTGGTCGCAGGGTTTTCAAGGCCGATCGGGGATGTCGTTAGGTACGGTGGCCGTTTATGACGTAGGTATATTAATTATCGTTGCAGCGCTTACGATATCGGCCATCCTCAGCGACCATAAGGCTAAGGCGATCAGACGAGATGGGGCTGCTAGATTGCGCAACGAATTATCTGGCACCTTAGTGGATGCATCGCTTTATATCGCTGGACGCATCAAAGGCGATACTTCTTCATATGCAGAGCGACTTCGGCAAAGCACTAGTGAGATATTAAGCGACATGCGCAAATCCTCGGACGAGATTTTGACCAGCATGCAGGGCACGGCAGGCAATCTTCTAACAACGATCCAATCCGAGCTAAAAAGCATCGATGGACTATCAAAGGCCGTAAACGCTAGTATAACAAAGGTTCTTGAGGGACTTACAAATGTCGCTGCTTCCAACCAGGAGTCTTCAACACAACTGAGCAATTTCACATCAAAACTTGATGTCAGCACCCAGGCGCTCAGCACAACCTCCACCATGTTGACCCAGGCAGTCACAACCATCACCAGTGCAATGGATGGTTTCAAAGCGAGCATGCAAGGGCTGGATGCGTCACAGACCAAGCTGCTTAACGCGCTAACGGGCACGAGCGCCAGTATGCTGAAATTAACCACAGAGCAGCAAAAGGCCTCGCAAGATCAAACCGAAGTCCTCAAGAACATAAACACCCAGTTACTCACATCCTATACTCAGATGATCGCCAACCTGAAGGCAACAACCGGCGATTTAAAGACGGCTATAACCTCAACGGTAACAGCGAGTGCAGGGTTGAACCAGGCGATTGGACAATTGAACTCAACTCAAAAGGAGATGCTCGACGCATTCGCAACCGACCATCTGGAACAAGCAAAGATAACCAGCAATCTGGGGCAGACCACTGATAATCTCAGGGGCATCTTGAACAGCGCCACTGATTTCTCGACCAAGATGAGCCAGGTCTCGACCGATCTTGGTCAGGTGACGAATGCATTGCGATCCATGCCTGAGCTTCTTAAACAGCAGATGGGCGACATGTCCAACAACCAGGTCAGTTCCGCCGCTAACATGGCAGCGGCCAGCACAAGTCTGGAGCAGGTCAGCAAGAGCCTGGAGGATGTGATGCTTCGACTGATCCCTGACATACAGAATGTCATCACTACTGCCAAGGCGATCGCGGTACAACGCCGGGATGGAAAGCTTTAATTTCGAGCAGAGGTAATGCATGCGCCAACAAGAGACTCATCTACGTGACACAGTGCTCCTCAGCGGTTGGTTGTTCGCTGACCTTTTGTTGGGTTTGATGGTCGTATTCCTGATCTCAACACCTGGCAGCGCTGCCGTGATAGCTACGCCTACCCTTAGGCCAACCGCTACTTACACAGTATTAGTGCCGCGTACGCCTCGTGTCACTGTGGTGACCCCGGGTGCGGGGACGGGCGTCCCTCTCAATGTGACTCAAGTTGCATCGACAAAAAGAGCTGAGGCGACAGCTACGCCTGTTACACCGACACGGACACCAACATTGACGCCAACACCTACACCTACACCGCCATGTGGCTTGTCCAAAGAACCCATCACTATTACGCTTAACAGCGCCGTCAACTTCGCAAATAGTAGTACAGCAACTTATGGACAAGCTCGTGATGCTTTGATAGACCAGATCAAAACAGCGATGGTTGCAAGAGGGGCCGAACGCGCAGGACTAGTGGAAACCTTCGGATTTGGAGAGCAAACCGTTGGGAACCGAATAGCGGGAGACATAAACCACGCGCTACTGGAGGGGTCAGACGCCATATTCGGTCAAGCCATCATGAAGAATTTCCATGACCTGACGGGCAATCCATCAGGAGGAGCAGACATTTTGATGTATGTATACGTCCACTGCAGGTGAAAGCGCCTGGTTTACAGAAGCGCTCATGGCTTCATTTGTCTGGATGTATGGCGTCTGAAAGCTTCAGTATTATTTTGGGATTTTTAAATGCGTATGCATTTCTAACAACTCATCCCCATCTCGAAAAGGACGAAATTGTTCATCGAGTATCAGTTTCCACTTTTTCGCATTTCCAAGTCTCGCCTTTGCTACATCCTTGATTGTCCTTCCTTTTGCGCGATCCACATCAAGGATAAAATAGGTGTCATAATCTCCTTGGTCTATATGAGGCATTCTCACGGGTTCAACAAGACTCTCTTTACCTTGTGAATCATTACCCATTGAGGCTTGTTGATTTTGGTTACTATTCTTTGCGGGTTTGTCGTTAGACTGAACTTTTCCGGGTTCTTCTTGCCTTGACGAAAACCTTCCTGTCACGCTATTGATAGCTCTACTGACTGAACCGCCCAATGTGGGATTGCTGTTTTGCATTGCAGTCTGCCACTCTCGACTATTTACGTTGTCGACTTTATCGAGGAATGGGCGTAAATCCCTATCGCGCTGCACTTCAAACAAAAACATACTCCTGGTCAAGCGCTCCTGGCAAGGCTTCAGATGTTGCATTAAAGATGCTTTCCAGGGTGGGCCATATGCAAACTGGATATAGGGGTAGAACTTGGAAAGAGGGTTTTTCCTATCCGAGACATCAAGGTTACCATTCTTGTATAGCGACCAAGTCTCATCTAATATCCTTACATAGAGATCTGGCAGGCTGATTTGCATCGGTTCTGACAAACTCGTAAGGACACTGCCAAGTTGCTCAAGCGTGTTGACCATGCACCCAATCGTCTGGATTAACATCAACTGGGCATCATCACATTGATCCTTCATCAAGAGACCGCTTGCTGCATAGGCGACTTTACGCAACCGATTAAGCCCATCAATGCTCGTGTTGAGCACTGGTTCTGCAATTGACATGCACTCGTCGATAATCAACCAATTGGCAACCACACTCTTGAGCGGATATTCGGGCTCCATTTTCTCTACGAAATGGTTTAATGCGGTCGTAAACTTTTCATGTCTTGTTGGCTTTGCCAGGTCCAGGTCTTCAACACAGATGCTGCTCAGATATGTTTTCGCAAGTCGGTTCAGCATTGGCCGCTGTATCTGATCCCACAATGAGAAACCATTGTTGTTGAACAACTCAACCACTTCAGAGGATTGTAGTTGAGCGCCATCAATCAAATTGGCAACAAAGGTTTTCTGATACTGGTCTGGTTGCTCTCGACTGCTGTCTGGCTTCAAAAATGCACTCAGTAGGTCAAGTTTCATCGTGTTGACGGCAGATGGTTTTGATGTCATATCACCCATCAACGCCAGAGAAAACCGAAGTGCTGCTTCACGGTTGGTAACAGTGCCAACCATTCGACACAGCACCTCTGTAAAGTCCTGCGAAGCCTTTTCATAACAGCCCGGAAGAGTCCCAGGAGGCAGGTTGTATGTTTTGGATGAGAGAATCGTGTACCAGATTGCGCTTAGCCGCCACTCTTGGCGAAACCTGGTTTCCACTTGTGGATTGCTGAGTAGATTGCTTAGTTCACTCCAAGTCAGTTGCAACCATGGCTTGATCAACTCTTCTATTATTCTATTTTTCTCAGTCGGCAAGTGCTTAGCACACTGCTCTAGTAACCAGTATCGCGTATCCCACTGCCTGGGTTTTACTTCGCCTGTTGAGAGTTGCCGCAGTATGTCGAGCCACGGTGTCGGCTCGGGCGGTGCGAACGCAAGGACTAACTCAGTTAGTAATTCATTCGCGGTCGTAATGTCTTCCCGTCGTATGAACTCGATTACATCGGCAAGCGCCCGTTGTATGAGAGACGCCAGATGTGCCCGGAGTTCCGCGTTGGTTGCTCCAGCACCGGCGCTCAAGCTGCTCAGGCGGGTCAGGGATGACTTTCCTATAGTTTTCCACCACTGGTTATCTTGCACAAGTGTGATGACCTGGCGTTGTACGTCCTCGCGACCAAGCAAAACAGCCGCCCAGTCTGGCTGGTTGAGGATGGCGGCCGCAGCTTGAGGGGTTATGGCGAAGTTTACCCTCATCCCGATTTCGGGATCAGTAGCCGCGAGGAAAGCAAACACCACCTCATAGTTCGCAGCCGTATTCGTTTGCGCTCCTGGTGCATTCGCCATGCGCAGCAATTGCGCCAGCCGCGAATCACCTGTTCGCACCCATTTTGAAAGGAACTCCGCCAACTGGCCATATCCCTTGCCTTGCATCTCCGATACTCGTCCGGTGTAGTAATTGAACCCAAGACCCTTTCCTGTATATGATTGGGCTGGCAAGTCAAACCCACCCACTGGTCTCTGGATAGGCCACCCACACGATCCAATAATATCGGTCACACCTGCACTTGCGTCATATTCATAGGTGCTAAAAGTTAGTCCGCGCAATAAATTATCTGGTAGACACTGCGCAACCCCCCAGACCAAAACAGCTACCTTATCTGGCGGCGCAGCGATATATATATGTTGCCCAGGCTCTTTTACTAATATAGCTTGAATCACTAACGGCAGTATCCGTTGCATTTCCGGGGATGCTAACGCAGTGCGGTCGATTGTGCCATTTCCGTGTAAGAGCTCTGCTCCTGCGACCTGTGGCAGGTCAAACTGGTCCTGTGCCAGCGTCCTGTCGTCATATATCCACCACTGTGACTGCCACAATGCAATAGCTTCGCGCGCGGTGAATTCCGCTGGTAACCCGGCAACCAGATGTAGAAAGATGTTGCCCGGTCTCCCGTCGAAATTCCGCCCTATGAAAGCTCTGTTCAGCAGGATGCGCTCGTTGCCGGTATTTATCAAAGCCAATCCGAGTGGCGCATCTGCTGGTTGAGTAATCGCTGGATTTGCGCTCTTTGGCAGACTGTAGCGCAAATACTTCTCGATAGAGGCATAGCGGTGAGACTGCACGTCTCGCAATCCTGCTGAAGCCGCCCGGGCTTGAAAGCCGGCGACATGGCGCAACCCTTTAAGACAGGAAGTGAACCATAGCTGGTCTAGCATGCCCTTATCCTTTTATTCGCTTGCTTTGGCCTCGATAATATTGAGTTTCCACAATAACCACAGTAGCGGGTCAACACATCGGCAGGGTTTGACCGAGCTGAATCGATTGAATTGGTCTGGCGACATACCGGTGGCCGAGAACGCGCTAAAACTCACGTTTTCAAATGCCTCACTGGTTTTAAGAATAGCGGATTCGTTAAAGCGGCGGAGCACTTCTTGAACCTCATCATTCGTCGTGTCGTAGTCCTGCAAGTGAAACCCGTCTCGATAGGATGGTTCTGATGTAAACGAAGGTTGCATACCAATACTGCCAGTCACATTGTTGAGCAAGTCAGACTTGGAAACGGCGATGACAATAGGCGTCTTAATCTTGTCCCCAGGCTTGATGCCCTTCTCCATTCTGCACATATCGATGACTTGATAGAGCAGGCTGAAACTTGAGGAAGCGCGTACTACATTTGGCTGAGGCAAAGCAGACGGTTCACGCACAACACCTTGTATGCTCATTGGGTCAACCAGAAAGATCAGACCGGATGCCTTTAAAATGTAACGTGTAAGGATCGCCATACCCTTGGGATCTTTCATGTCCTCGCCACCCGCATCAAACAGGACCAGGTTTACGTATTTCTTACGATCACTGTTATTTGTTGCTGCAAACACCATTTCGAAAATCAGCGGACGATATTTATATTCGTCTCCCTTCAGTGCTGTCGCTGTTATTACAGTCTTATCGACAAATAGCGGTCCATAATATTCATTTTCGTATCTGACCTGAGTGTCGCCTTTGGGAATGAACCCGATACATTTGACCCCATTCAATGCTTCGCCCTGCTCAAGGGCATTGATCAGTGCGGCTATATAATGGCTTTTCCCCGAAGCTGTATCGCCAACCATCCCAATGATGAAATTCTCCATGTACTCAATATTGTTGGGGAGCAACTCCTGGCATTTAGGGCATCTGCGCGCAGCCAGCTCTTTTGTGTATTTTGAGCCTGTGAGTGATCTCACATAAATCAGACGTAACAGCTTAGTAAACAGGCGTAACAGCTTTGTGATGGTCTTTGTCGGAACTGGCTCCAACACCGCACCGGAAATTGACGACACGATATCACAGTCAGCCAGTTTGATCTTTGAAAAACAATACGGGCAGACATGCTGGGCTATAGGGTTAATGAATGGCATACTTTTTTGGTACCTCTGTGTGGTTAGTTGTAATTCCCGTGATCAAACTTGCTCACTCTGGTTTAATTCACCTCGTCCAATGCGCAACCAATTCCTTGCCGTCTTGGTTATCCTCTAACCATAGATCATACTCGGTTATGATGCGGTCATCATCAGATGGTGTTAGCATCCGGGCTAAATGAAGGCTCAAAGCCGGAATAAATGGCGTGAATCATCGGAATGTGTCAAGTGTTTTGAGACAAACTCGGTAAAAAGATTAGGGAAGATTGGCGCTATCTGGAGAGATGGACTCCTGGACGCGGCAGGGCGGATTGATCCAAGCTGCCGTAGGCAAAGGTTGCGGATTGGGAGATCCATGAACAAAGCGATCGTGATGAGCGGCAAAGCGAAATGCAGTGTTTGTTGGCGCGCAGCCAAGACTTGGGGCGCGTGGCCAAAATGGACGGTTGTCGATCTGAGTATCGCCTCCAACCTTAAAATTCTTGTGAAAATGCCAAAAACAAGCTGAATGACACAGGATTCCGCTTTAGGCCTGGCGATGATTCGACGCCCGTCGCGTCCGCTATTGTCTACTTTTTTACATAACCACCTGATC
>CAIXPS010000586.1 GCA_903921365.1 uncultured bacterium
CATCTTTAAATGTAATCGGTTTGCGTTTTATCGCGGCCAGCGCCTCGGGCAGCCGGTCGGGCATGGCGGCATGGCCATACACGATCCCAGCCGCTGCCGCCTGGATGGCCGCATATTGCACCGCTTTGTGCCGGTCTGGCATAATCTGCGAGCCGTCTGTCGCAATGAGCGCATAGTCCTCAGGTTCTGTGCCCGTGGGATAGAACTGATTAATGACCTCATTGCTGGTGAAACGCGCCCCGGCCCACTTGACCGTCGACAGTTGCGTGACTGCTGCGATCGCGCTCTCCAATGCCGAGGCTTCCGAGGCGTCGAACTCCGGAGCAAAAATGCGACGCAGGCGCGTCACCTGTTGGTCGCGCGTCTTGCGTCCTTCCGCAGATCGCACAGCCATCTGGCGCAGTTGGGGGATGAGTTGTATGACATCAACCGGCATGTGGCTATTGTAGAACATGCGTTCAATGCTGTCGAGGGCGCGGAGTTTCCGGTTGTAGAATGCTAAGTGATAGATTGACCCCGGAGGCAAAATGGAAAGTTATCATGTAAAGCTCGATACCAGAGTGCGCCTGGACAAGTTGGATCCAGAGGACAGCGGTGAGCACAAGAAAGGCAAGCAGTTGGATGCGATGCTGGAAAAGATCCGCCTGGAAATGGATCGATTGCAGGAACTGCTCTACGCCGAACGCAAGCATAAGGTGTTGATCGTTTTGCAGGCCATGGACACGGCCGGCAAGGACGGCACGATATCCCATGTGTTCGAAGGAATGAACCCCCAGGGCGTCAAGGTTGCAAGCTTCAAAGCGCCCACGACCGAGGAACTGGATCACGATTTCCTGTGGCGCGTGCACAAGCAGGTCCCAGGAAAAGGCGAGATCGTGATCTTCAATCGCAGCCACTACGAGGATGTGCTGGTCGTGCGCGTGCATAACCTCATCACCAGGGATGTGTGGCTGCGACGCTATAAGGAAATCAATAACTTCGAGCACATGCTGGCCAACGAAGGAACAACCATTCTAAAGTTCTTCCTTCACATCACCCCTGATGAACAGAAACAACGCTTGCAGGATCGTCTTGATGATCCTGCCAAACACTGGAAGTTCAGTGCTGCCGATCTGGATGAACGAAAACTGTGGCCGGACTATATGAAGGCGTATGAAGACGCCATCACCGCCACCAACACAGCCTGGGCGCCGTGGTATATCGTCCCGGCCAATAAGAAGTGGTACCGCAACCTGGTTGTCGCGTCAACCATTATGGCGGCACTGCAGACTTTTGATATGCACTACCCTGAATCAACCCTCGACGCAAGCAAGATCGTTATCGAGTGATGTCAGGCTGTCAGCGATTTGAGCACGATGTCCTGCGCCTGTTCGACAATGGACTGCAGGTGCGCATCACTGACAAAGCTTTCAGCATACAGCTTGTAGATATTCTCGGTGCCGGAGGGGCGCGCGGCAAACCATCCCTTCGCGGTCACGACCTTTAGTCCGCCAATGGCGGCGTTGTTGCAGGATGCGCGGGTGAGTTTGGCGGTGATCGGGTAACCTGCTAACTCACTCGCGGTCACGGCGTCCGGAGAAAGCGCCAGCAACGCCTTCTTCTGGGCGGGCGAGGCGGGGGCGTCGATGCGTGTGTAATAGGGCGCGCCAAACACTTGCGTCAGTTCTGTATACAACTCACCCGGATCCTTGCCCAGTCGCGCGGTGATCTCAGCCGCGAGCAGGCCAAGCAGCGGGCCGTCCTTGTCGGTTGTCCACACCGAGCCATCCATGCGCAGGAAGCTCGCCCCCGCGCTTTCCTCGCCGCCAAAGCAAAGCGACCCGTCAAACAACCCCGGAGCGAACCACTTGAATCCAACTGGCACCTCGCATAGTTTGCGATTGAGCGCAGCCACGACGTGGTCGATCAATGAACTGCTCACGAGCGTTTTGCCCACTGCGGCATTTGACCAGTTCGGTCGGTGCTGTAACAGGTAATGGATGGCAGCAGCCAGATAGTGATTCGGGTTCATCAATCCGACAGAGCGCGTGACGATGCCGTGGCGATCGGAATCCGGATCATTCCCGAAGGCAATGTCGAATTGATCTTTCAACCCGATCAACCCCGTCATAGCATACGGGCTGGAGCAGTCCATCCGAATCTTGCCATCATGATCCACCGTCATGAAACTAAAAGTCGGGTCGATCTTCTGGTTGACCACGGTGATGTCAAGGCCGTAACGCGCGCGCACGGGCTCCCAGTACTCCAGGGCTGCGCCACCGAGCGGGTCGACGCCAATGCGCAGGCCTGCGCTGCGGATGACATCCATATCGATGATTGACGCGAGGTCATCGACATACGGCTGAACGTAGTCGTATTGATGAGTGTTTGACGCCTTCAAGGCGTTCTCATAGCTCATCCGTCGCGCGCCTTTATTGCCGTCACGAAGCAGTTCGTTGGCTTTATTTTGTATCCACGACGTCACAGCCGTATCCGCCGGGCCGCCTTCGGGCGGGTTGTACTTGATCCCGCCGTCTGCCGGCGGGTTGTGCGACGGCGTGATGATCAGCCCATCCGCAAGCCCTTCGGTGCGCCCACGGTTGTAGCCAAGGATGGCGTGCGAGATGCTGGGGGTAGGGGTATACCCATCATCGCGCTGGATAAAGGTTTCGACCCCATTCGCGGCCAGCACTTCCAGCGCCGTGCGTTGTGCTGGCGTCGAGATTGCGTGTGTGTCTTTGCCGATAAAGAGCGGGCCGGTGATTCCCTGGGAGGCGCGATAAAGACACGTGGCTTGTGCAATTGCCACGAGATGGGCTTCGGTGAACGTGCCATCGAGTGGTGACCCGCGATGACCGCTTGTCCCAAAACTTACCCACTGAGTGGGGTTGGCTAGATCTGGCGTTTTGGCATAGTATGCCGTCTCAAGTGCGGCGACATCTATCAGAATATCGGCAGGCGCCGGTTTGCCTGCGAGTGGATGAATGCTCATATTCGCATTATTGCATGGCTTTGAAGCAAGAAGTATGAGTTCAGAATTATGAAGTATGAAGCACGGGGCTTTTCATCCTTCATACTTCATACTTTGGCTGAGGGGCGGATGTAAGATTCATGTTGACAAGATAAGTGAGGAACCAAAATAACTATGACAACCTTAACAGTGCGTCCGGCCTGGCGGGCGTTGCAGGATCATTACAAAGACATCAAAGATGCGCATTTGCGCACACTGTTTGCGGGCGATCCCAGCCGCGCCGAACGCCTGGCGTGTGAGGCGCTCGGCTTAGTCCTGGATTACTCCAAGAACCGCATTACGGATGAGACGCTGAGTCTGTTGATCAAGTTGGCGGAAGAAAGCGGCCTGCGCAATCGCATCGATGCGATGTTCAGCGGTCAGAAGATCAACATCACTGAAAACCGCGCTGTTCTACATGTGGCATTGCGCGCCGAGCGCGATCAGGTGATCAACGTGGATGGTCAGAACGTTGTCCCCGATGTGCACGCCGTGCTCGATCGCATGAGTGATTTTGCTGACCGGGTGCGCAGCGGCGCCTGGAAGGGCTATACGGGCAAACGCATCCGGAATATCGTCAATATCGGCATCGGCGGCTCCGACCTGGGGCCGGTCATGGCCTATGAAGCGCTCAAGCACTACAGCGACCGCAACCTGACCTTTCGATTTGTCTCGAATGTGGATGGCACCGACTTCAGCGAGGCCGTGCGCGATCTCGATCCCGCTGAAACGTTATTTATCGTCGCGTCAAAGACGTTCACCACGCTCGAAACCATGACGAACGCGCGGTCGGCCCGGCAGTGGTTGCTGGCGGCCTCTCCCCTCTCCCCTCCCTCCCTCTCCCCCGCCCCCTCTCCCTCAGGGAGAGGGGAGGGGGAGAGGGCTGTTGCCAGTCACTTTGTTGCCGTTTCGACAAATGCGGCTGAGGTAAGCAAGTTCGGCATCAATATAGAGAACATGTTCGGGTTCTGGGACTGGGTAGGCGGTCGCTACTCGATGGACTCAGCCATTGGCCTGTCTACGATGATTGCCATCGGCCCGGATGGCTTCCGACGCCTGCTGGCCGGTTTCCATGTCATGGATGAGCACTTCCGCACAGCGTCATTCGCGCAGAATCTGCCTGTGCTTCTTGGTTTACTGTCGGTGTGGTATGCCGATTTCTTTGGCGCACAAACCATCGCCGTGTTGCCCTACGATCAATATCTGAAGCGCTTTCCGGCCTATCTCCAGCAACTTACGATGGAGAGCAACGGCAAGCATGTGACGTTGGATGGCGCAACGGTTGACTACGAAACGAGCGCAATTTACTGGGGCGAACCCGGCACCAATGGTCAGCACTCGTTTTACCAGCTGATCCACCAGGGCACTCGCCTGATTCCGTGCGACTTCATCGGTTTCTTCCGGACGCTGAATCCGATTGGCAACCATCACGATTTGCTCATCGCGAATGTCTTCGCACAGGCTGAAGCGCTCGCGTTTGGCAAAACCTCGGACGAGGTCAAGGCCGAAGGCACACCAGATTGGCTCGCGCCTCATCGGACCTTTGATGGCAACCGTCCATCGAACGTCATCCTTGCCGACGAACTCACGCCTGAAGTCCTTGGTAAGCTCATCGCGCTCTACGAGCACAGTGTTTTTACGCAAGGGGTGATCTGGAACATCGACTCGTTTGACCAGTGGGGTGTTGAACTGGGCAAGGTGCTGGCGCAACGCATCGTCCCGGAGTTAAGCACCGACGCCGCGCTCAAACACGATGCCTCGACGAACGCGCTGATCAGCCGGTACCGCAGGAAGCGCGCCGGCCCAAAATGAACACCACTCCAATCACAAACGACCCGGCGACGCAATACAAGATTGAAGCGGCGCAGGCCGCTGCGGCCTTTGTCCAGTCGGGGATGAAAGTCGGCCTCGGCACCGGCAGCACCGCGATCTGGGCGACACGGCGCATTGCCGAGTTGTTCGCTAATGGCGTGTTGCGCGACATCGCCGGTTTTGCCACGTCACGCGCCACCTGGGATGAAGCCAACCGCCTGGGCATCCCGCTTCTGCCCGACGAGTTGGACGCCGTGCTTGACTTGACTATCGACGGCGCCGACGAAATCGATCCCGCATTCGACGTGATCAAAGGGGGTGGGGGCGCCCTGCTGCGCGAGAAGATCGTTGCGCAGGTCAGCCGGCGTCTCATCATCGTCGCGGACGAGTCCAAGTTGTCGCCCTGTCTGGGAACGCGATTTGATCTCCCGGTCGAGGTCATCGCATTCGGCTGGCATTCGCAGCGGCAGTACCTTGAGTCGCTTGGCGCTCAGACGCGCGTCCGGCTGCGCAAGGATGGCAGCGTGTTTGCCACCGACTCCGGCAACCTCATTCTGGATTGTCATTTTGGACCAATATCGGACAAGCCGGCGTTGGCCAGCCAACTATCGAGCCGCGCGGGCATTGTAGAACATGGCCTGTTCCTTGGGATGGTCAGCGATGTCATCGTAGCCGGCCCAGCCGGTCTGAAACACCTGCATCGGCAGGTGTAAACCCGCCACTCCGTCAAACGGAGGAACGAACTCAGCCTTTTAGCGGTGGACGCTACGGCTTTGAAAGACAAGAATAGCCTTGTCGTTACCACAGGTGACGGCAGGGCTGTTTTTTTATATAACACTAAATTCCCAGTGTATTCGTAGTAGATGGAGGAAAGCATGGATAGGTCAACAAGGTCAAGTCTTACGTTCGGGATCATTCTGATTGGGATAGGCGCTCTGTTCCTGGCGTTTCAACTGTTCCCGCAGCTGGGTCAATGGATCAACTGGTCGACGGGATGGCCTCTTATCATCGTCGGCGTCGGGCTTGTTTTCCTCGTGTCTGCGGTTCTGTCCCGCGCTTCGGGTCTGGCTATACCCGGCACGATCATTGGCGGTATCGGCGGGCTGCTATGGTGGCAGAATCTGACCAACAACTGGGACACCTGGGCTTACGCCTGGGCTCTGATCCCCGGATTTGTCGGGGTTGGGATCATCCTGAATGGCGTCTTAAGCGGTAAAGTCCGCAGTGCAATCACGGGCGGTGGCTGGCTCATCATGATCAGCCTGATCATGTTCTTTGTCTTTGGCTCATTCCTCGGCGGGATGGCAGTGTTTGGCGCTTACTGGCCTGTTCTCCTGATCATCCTGGGCGTGTTTGTTCTGGTTCGCCCGCTGATTCGTTCACGCGGCTAAAACTTTCGGCCACATTTATTTATGAGGGGTTATCATGCGCAGAAATGGCTTGTTTTGGGGAGTAATACTCCTGGTCCTGGGCAGTTTGTTCCTGCTCAACAATCTTGGGATACTGCGGTTTCACGTCTGGGGCGCGATCGGTCCCGTGTTCCTGATTCTGTTTGGCATATGGATCGTTTACGGCGCCACGCGCGGTCGCCAGACGGTTGAAGTC
>CAIXPS010000587.1 GCA_903921365.1 uncultured bacterium
ATGGCTTTTACGGCATCGGGGCTTACGCAGCAGCGGATATCACCTATCGCTGGGCGAACGGCCAGGCCAGCGGTCTGATCGTGGCGGGCATCCGGGTCATCCTGATTGGCGGCGTGATCCTGGGGCTGAATCGCTATCTGGCGCGGTTTCGCGGGCTGCCGGTGTTGTCGGCGTTCACGCTGTACCTCATCGGCGTGATCGTTGCCGGCGCTGTGTCTTATTTCATCGGCGCGGCCCTTGGCGCTGCGCTGACGCCGTTGTTTGGCACGGGCGATGCGCCAGGCATTTTGCGCAGCGATCTGGTGATGCAGCTTGTGTTTGTTCTGGCGGTGATCATCGCAGGCATCTTTGCCGCCGAGGTCGCGTTCCTGTTTGGCTTGCCGGTGCTCACGCTGGGCAGCGACTATTTCGGGATCGCCACACTCGGTTTTACCATCGTGGTGAACACCCTGATGGTGAACACGGACACGATCCTGCCGTTTCCTGAGATGAAGGGTGGGCAAGGCATGATCGGCATCCCCAAGCTGACGACGTGGTTCTGGGCGTTTGCCTTTCTGGTGCTGGTGATTGTGGTGATGCGCAACGTTATCCATTCCAGCACCGGGCGCGCTATTATGTCGGTGCGCGAGGATGAGACGGCGTCGAAAGCCATGGGCATCAACGTCGCCAACTACAAGCTGCTGGCTTTCGTGATCGGCAGCCTGTTCGCAGGAATCGGCGGCGGTGTGTATGCGCACTATATCGGGTTTCTCAGCCCCGGCACGTTTGACTTCATCGCTGGCTTTAACCCGTTGATCATCATCGTGTTTGGCGGGCTGGGCAGCATGACCGGCACCATTGTCGCCGGATTCTTCTGGATGTTCTTCCTGGAAGGCATGTTGCGCGTGTTGCTGGGTCAGATGGGCACTGAAGCGCCGACGTGGCGGTATGTGCTGTATCCGATCACGTTGTTGCTGATGATGCTGTTGCGCCCGAAAGGTCTGCTTGGCAAGGTGGAGTGGGGCTTCCTCAAACCAGAGGAAGTGAAAACGCGCGCATCCGAACTCCTGAACAGCGCCACAGGCATGCTGCCGGTTGTGAAGTAGGGTGGAGGAAATAAACATGACAAACACTGATGCCGCACAAACTCCTTCCTCCGGGCGACCGCTGTTGGAAGTGCATAAGCTGACCAAGTACTTCGGCGGTCTGCGCGCCGTCAACGAATTCGATATGACGATTCAGCCGGGCGAACTGATCGGGCTGATCGGGCCAAACGGCGCGGGCAAGACGACCAGCTTTAATATGATCAGCGGGTTGTATACGCCTTCTTCCGGCGAGATCATTCTGGACGGTCAGAGCATCGCCGGGCTAGAGCCGCACGAAGTGACCCAGATGGGCATCGGGCGCACCTTCCAAAATATTCGCCTGTTTCAGAACCTGAGCGTGCTCGATAACGTGCGGGTGGCTTATCATATTCATGCCGGTTACAACATGATTGACGCCATTGTGCGCAACAAACGATACTCGGCGCAGGAGCGCGAGTTGACGGAGAAGGCGCAGGACTTCCTGGCGATCTTTAAACTCGAGCGCATTCAGAATGAACTGGCGATGAACCTGCCGTACGGTGAACAGCGCCGCGTGGAGATTGCGCGCGCGCTCGCGTCGAATCCGCGTCTTCTCCTTCTGGACGAGCCCGCTGCGGGGATGAACCCCGCCGAGATCGTGACATTGATGGAGTTGATCCACTTTGTGCAGGAGCGCTTTAACCTGACGATCCTGCTGATCGAGCACCAGATGCGTTTCGTGATGGGTATTTGCGAACATATCACGGTGATGGACTTCGGCGAAGTCATCGCGCGCGGCACACCGAAAGAGATTCAGGCGAACCCGAAAGTGATTGAGGCTTATCTTGGCAAGGGAGCGGCGCACGCATAGGTCGCTGGGAGCGAGTCGCCTTGCGCTGAAAGTCTAAAAGGACATCATGCTACTTGAAGTCAATGATCTGAATGTGTTTTACGGCGCAATTCATGCGCTGCAAGGGGTCTCGTTTACGCTTGATGAAGGTGAAGTCGTCACCCTGATTGGCGCGAACGGCGCGGGCAAGTCCACTACGTTGCGCGCGATATCGGGGTTGTTGCGCTCGCGCACCGGCTTTGTCAAGTTTCGTGGTCAGGACATCAGCACTATGCCGGCCGAGCAGATTGTGCGCCTGGGCATCAGCCAGGTGCCGGAAGGCCGCAAGATATTCGCGCCTTTGACCGTGCGCGAGAACCTGGATATGGGCGCGTACACGCGCAAAAACGCCACTGAGAACCATGCCGCCATGCAGCGGGTATTTGCCAGTTTCCCGCGTCTGAAGGAGCGCATCAACCAGCTTGGCGGCACGCTGTCGGGCGGCGAGCAACAAATGCTGGCGATGGGGCGCGCGTTGATGAGCCAACCCAAACTGCTATTGCTGGATGAGCCGTCGATGGGTCTCAGCCCGATTCTGACCGAGGAGATATTCCGCATCATCAAGGAAATCAACTCGCAGGGCACGACGATCCTGCTGGTTGAACAAAACGCGTTGATGGCGCTCTCTGTGGCGCATCGCGCCTATGTGCTGGAAACCGGCAATATCGTGCTGCAGGGCAGCGCGGCCGATGTGCGCAATAACCCGCAGGTGCGCAACGCCTATCTTGGCGTCGGGTAACGCCGATGATTACAAAACTGTTACGCCATTTCGCCGTGATTAGCGTCGCGGGTGTGCTACTCGCAGCATGCCAGGCGACGCCGGCGCCCGTCCCCACGCCGGCGCCAACGATCGAACCACTGCCCACCGCAACCCCGGTGGTGAAAGGCCAGATATTCCGCATCTATGCCAGCCTGCCTCTGAGCGGGCCAAATGCAGCGCAGAGCAAGAGCATCGACAACGCCATCAACCTCGCGATCGAACAACAGACTGATTCGGGCGTGGTGTGCGACGGCATCTTCAAACTCGACTATCAACTGCTGGATGACGCGGATGCGACGGCTGGCAAATGGACGATGCAACGCGAACAGGCGAACGCCTATAAGATCAATGCGGATCCCGATGCGATGGCCGTGATTGGCCCATTCGACTCGGGCGCGGCGCGCATCGCTATGCCGATCCTCAACAAGAGCGGAATCGCGATGGTGAGTCCCGCCGCCGACTATGTCGGGTTGACCAAGCCCTATGCGCCGAACGACCCGGCCGCCTACTTTGAGATGGGCAAACGCAACTTCATGCGCCTGGCGCCTCCCCTGGATGCGCAGGGCGCCGCAGCCGCGCGGTGGGCTAACTCGCTGGGCGCAAAGGACGTTTTCGTTGTAGCGGATGTGGAGCAGTATGGGCGCGGCCCGGCGGACGCCTTTATCAACGAAGCCGGCAAGAGCGGCATGAAGATCGCCGGGCGTGAATCTGTCGATGACAAAGCCGGCAACCTGCTCTTGATAGTCAGCCGCATCCTGATCAGCAAAGCCGACTTTATCTATTACGCGGGAAGCGATCCGGCAAAGGCGGTGGCTCTGCTGAAGGAAGCGCGCACCGAGAAGATCGGCGCGAAGATGATGGGCACGTCGGCGCTCATGAACAAAGCTTTTGTGGATGGCGCGGGCGACCTGGCGCAAGGGGTCATGGCTACGTCCTTCGGTATCGCGATGGACAAGCTGTCGCCAAAGGGCGCGCAGTTCGCGCGCGCCTATGAGGGCAAATATGGCGCCAAGCCCGACGCCTCTGCATTCACCGGGTACGAGGCGGTGAGCGTGGTGTTGACCGCGGCGCGCAATGTGTGCCAGAAGGATCGTGTCGCGCTGCTCGATGCCATGTTCAACACGCTCGATTACGACGGAGTGCTGGGCAAGTGGTCTTTCGATGACAACGGCGACATCAGCCTGACGCCTTTCTGGGGCAATACGCTTGACAAAGGCGTGTGGCAACTGGCCGCTACTTTGCCCGTGGATTAACCACGACCGGGGCGCCGGGGCAACCACGACCGGGGCGCCGAGGCAACCACGACCGGGGCGCCGGGGCAACCACGACCGGGGCGCCGGGGCAACCACGACCGGGGCGCCGGGGCAACCACGACCGGGGCGCCGGGGCAACCACGACCGGGGCGC
>CAIXPS010000588.1 GCA_903921365.1 uncultured bacterium
CGGTGACTGGAGTTCAGACGTGTGCTCTCCGATCTCGACCGAAGAAAAGCGCTCAACCATCTTGCAGATATTTGGATGCCAACCCGACCAACTGGCGACCGCGTGGGCGACATTGTGTGAGTTCGCAGTCGACCGCGCAGACGAGGCCCGCCGGCTGATGACACACCTTCAGTTGGGATGATCGATTTTGTGCATCGGACTAAGTTAGGTGGCTGTGCGCAATCGCTTCGCCACCTGCAAACAATTCGGCTTTGGAATGGTCAAATACTGTGGCTGCTAACACAATGCGACGCGTCGCGGTTATGCAATCTCGACAAGCTGGATGGTGAAGGTCAATGCTTCTCCCGCCAGCGGATGATTGCCGTCGAGCGTCACGTTGTCTTCGGTGATGTCGATGATCGTCACCACGAACGATGAGCCATCCGGCTGACGGAGTTGCAATTGCTGATCCAACTCCGGCTCAATGTTCGGCGGGAACTGCTCGCGCGGCACGGTCAACACCATGTCTTCGTCGTGCAGACCATAGGCCTCTTCGGAGGAAATGCGCGTAGTCTTTATGTCGCCTACGTTCATCCCGACGACGGCGTCTTCGAAGCCAGGGATAACCTGACCTTCTCCCAACTGGAACTCGAGAGGTTCGCGTTCCTCTGAGCTATCGAAAATTGTCCCGTCATCAAGCGTGCCTGTGTAGTGCACCTTGACGGTATCGCCAGCCTTTGCTAATGTCACCTTAATACTCCTTTACATGCAGAACCATGCAGAAAACAAGGCGCCGCCAAAGGGCGACGCCTGATTGAAACTGGCGGTGATTCTACCACTGGGAACACCGGCAATTTCGACACACCGGCATTTTGTACACGTATTTTCTAAGGTTTCACTAACTTTATACAATCATAATACTTAGCATGGCACAACGAATTGCACTCAACCAGCCAGCGCCGGATTTCAGTTTGCCCGATCCAAATGGCAAATTAGTGGCTCTCTCGGATTACCGGGGTCTTAAGCATGTCGTCCTTATTTTCAACCGTGGTTTTGGCTGACCATTCTGCCGAAGGCACATGGCGCAGTTGCGCCAAGGATATGCAGAATACACCCGGCGTGACGCCGAGGTGATCGTTGTCGGGCCTGAAAACGCAGCCGCGTTCAAGGTGTATTGGGCCAATGAAAAGTTGGAGTACATCGGCCTGCCCGATCCCGAAAAGACAGTGTTGAAGCGTTACGGACAGGAAACGAACCTGTTCAAACTCGGGCGCATGCCGGCACAGGTCGTCATCGATAAAGCAGGTATCGCGCGATACGTTCACTATGGTCACGACATGAGTGATATTCCCAGCAATCAGGAAATGTTCACCGTTCTGGATGAACTCAATTCGCAACCGTAAACCGCAGGGTTGTCAGGGTTACATTAACGCATGTTTGCGCAGTTGATTGAGCGTGGCGGTGATGTCTTTGGGGTAGGGCGCCTCAAAGCGCATCTCCACGCCAGTCTCTGGATGGAAAATCGAGAGTTGAAAGGCGTGCAGCCCCAGGCGTTCAAGCAAGCCAAACTCCTCGTCTACGTCACCCCGATAATTGCGCTTAATCATCGATAACAATATCGGCGTTTTTTGCCCGTACAGTGCGTCTACAGCCACTGGTGACCCAAGCGTCATCAAATGGACGCGAATCTGGTGCGTCCGCCCGGTTTCGGGTAACGCTTCGATGAGGGTATAGCGATGGGCGCCCCGCGCGAACCGCTCCATCACGCGAAACTTTGTCGTCGCCGGCTTGCCGTTCTCATGATCCACCACCGTGCGGTGGTAACGATCCGCGTCCGGGCGTAACGGCGCTGATATAACACGCTCATTCCACACGGGATGGCCGTTCACGATGGCGTGGTAGACCTTGGCCACATCTCTTTCCTCAAACTGGATGCTTAAGGACCGATGCGCTTTTTCAGTGCGCGCCAGAATGATCACGCCGCTCGTCTCGCGATCCAGACGATGAACAACCCACAACTCGCCGAATTTCGGCTCAAGCACAGACACAAGGTTTTGGGCGTCCATATCGTATCCATCAGGAACAGAGACCAGCCCGGTGGGTTTGGAAACCACCAGAATTGAGTTGTCTTCGTATAAAACGGGTACCTTATAGTGAATCTGGGTCTTCATCGTGCTCATGTATATGCTCATGTTAAAGCATTTTGCAACTAGATGCGCACTTGTTCGTATATCTGAATAGATAACATACACTATCTTCTAAGAAAAACCTGGAGGTAGAACCAAATGCAACGATTAAACACACTGGTTGGAACAATACTGGCCCTCGCACTGAGTGCGTGCAACATCTCGATCAGCCCGGTAAACACCGGTTCACTGCAATCGTATCGTGTTGACGTCGCCACACCGGCTGACCAGTCGCGCGCCTGGGAAATACAACTCGATGTGGGTTCCGCATCGACCCTCATCGGCGTGGGCGGAACCGGGCTGTTGAATGGCACGGTGGAAACCAACGTGGCGGAATGGAAGCCGCTGGTGATTGTCAACGATCACCATGTTCAGGTGCGCCAGACGGAATTCAACGGCATTCCACCGTTGAACGCGCAGAATGACTGGCACCTGAAGATCGGGCTGGGTGTCCCCATATCTCTGACAGTAAACGCTGGCGCCATCAAGGGCGAGTGGGAGATGGGCGGACTGTCGTTGCGCAGCCTGGATTGGAAACAGGGCGCCGCGGATACAACACTCCGGTTTTCTGCGCCCAATCCTGAGGGAATGGGCCGAATGAACGTCGACGCCGGCGCATCCACACTCAAATTACTGGGGCTGGCAAATGCCGGAACGAATGATCTGCGCATCAACATTGGGGCTGGATCGCTCAATATGCGGTTCGATGGCGCGCTGACGCGCAACATGACTGTCACTATCGAGGGTGGCGCCGCTGCGCTCACGATCGATTCGGGCGGCAACCCGATTGAAGTCTTGACGGGTCAGAGCTTGAGCGCCGTGACGCGCGGAGACTGGACTCAGGATGCCGACACCTACCAGTCGCCTGAATGGGTGAAGGGACCGCAACCGAAGATTACCGTGTTAACCCAGCTGGCTGCATCATCACTAAACCTGGTCAACGGGCGCTGAAGCCCCTGGTGCGGTTCCGCGCTAGCGAGCCAGCGCGCCAGCGATACATGATGACGCCAGTCCAGAGGAAAACCAAGGAGATAAAGCATATGTTTAATAATAAGAATGCATCATGGTCGCGTGGGTGTGGAATGGCGCTATCCGGGCTCATGCTCGTTGCGTCGCTGGGCGCTTTCGCTGGATCGGCCAGCGCCGCCCCCAACGGGCCGCAATTGCCTGAAGCTGTCGCACAGGCGACCGCAACGCCACGACCGCCGGCGGCTGAAGATGATCGCCGCGTGGTTGATGGCGACCAGACCGTCAGCGGCACTAGCTACACGCTTCGCGCGAATGAAATTCTGCGCGGCAACTTGAATGTCTTCGGCGGAAATGCGATGCTGGAAGAGGGTAGCCGCGTGGAGGGCAATGTGAGCGTCTTTGGCGGCGAAGCAGATATCTACGGCGCCGTTACCGGTGACATCAACGTCGTTGGCGGTTCACTGTGGCTGCGACCGTCGGCGCGCGTTGAGGGCGGCTTGCATATGCTGGGCGGAACTGTCGACCGAGATCCAGCTGCTCAGGTGCGCGGTCAAACCTCGCGCGTCACACCCCCGACCGTTAACCGCGTGGTGACGCGATTCAACAGCCCGTTTGATGTCCTGTTCGACCTGATCGGGGCTGCATTTGCTAAACTGATCGGGTTGCTCTTCATTACGCTGCTGGCGATTGCGGTCGTCACGCTCTTTCCAAACTACGCTGCTGTCGCAGCCGGCGTCGTCAGGCAGCAATGGCTGGTTGCGGGAAGCATTGGCGTTCTCACCTTCATTGCGATGCCGGTGGTAATTGTTTTGCTGGCGATCACTATTTGTCTGATCCCCGCCGCAGTGATTATTGCGCTGGGGTGGGTCGTCGCCATCCTGTTCGGCTGGGTAATTACCGCGCGCGTGATTGGTGAGTTGATCGCAAACCAGTTGCATGTCGTCTCATGGAGCGCGCTCGGCCAGCTTGTGATGGGGGTGGTTGTGCTGGCGTTGCTGGGCATGATCCCCATCATCGGATGGATATTCGGCTTGCTGGCATCGTCTGTCGGGTTGGGCGCGTTGATCCTGAGCCGTGGCGGCACGCGCAACTACCCGTTTAATCCAACACCGTCGCCTGCGCCGCCGTCACTGCCGTCGCCAACACCCACGGCATAAGGGCATACCGTCGGGTTTGCACTCCGAACTGCATTTCTTGCGAACGACGAGCTCCCGCTGATAAAGCGGGAGTCCGTCGTTTGTGAAGTGCGTGATAATAGCTCCCTTATATTCGCGCTGAACCAGTTCCATGACAAACCAAAACACACAAATCATCCTTGCTGCACATGATGATCTTGCTTGCGCACTCATCAGGACGGTGGAAGCCATAGCTGGCGCACAGCCCGATCTGTTATGCGTGGGATTGTCTGCTGGAGAAGATGTGCAGGCGTTTCGGGGTCGGTTAGTCGCATTACTGAACCCCAACCAGTCCGCACTGATCCTGGTTGACCTGCCCGGTGGAACGCCGTGGAATGTCGCATCATCAATCGCATCATCAATCGCATCATCAATCGCACTCAATCGCGCTCCAGCGGTGCGTGTCGTGAGCGGCGTCAACCTGTCGATGCTGCTTGAGGTGGCGCTGCTGCGACAGGGGCTTGACATCGACCAGCTTGCGCAACTCGCCCGTCAGGCCGGGATCGACGCGATCACAATTGCGCGCCCTGCGCGGGTAGCAGGCATAGAGGTTCGCGAGTGATCGGGGTGCTCTCCGATACCCATAACAATTCAGCGAACCTGACTCTTGGGTTGCAGATTTTCCGCGCGCGACAGGTGGATCGGCTGGTGCATTGTGGTGATGTCACCAGCCCATTGATGCTCGAGCTGCTTCACGGTTTTCAGGTTTGGCTTGTCAAGGGAAACAACGATTATGACTGGATGGGTTTCCGCTCTGAGGCGCGACGTCTGGGCAACATCCAATACTGCGGCAAAGACGCCGACATCGTCATTGATCGCCATCGCATTGCTGTATGTCATGGCGATGATGAGAGCCTGCTGGATACGCTCGCGCATAGCAAGCTGTTTGAGTGGGTATTTCATGGTCATTCGCATCGCAGCGATCTCGAAATGATCGGCAAGACGAGGATATTGAAT
Source organism: uncultured bacterium (assembly GCA_903921365.1). Taxonomy (GTDB): domain Bacteria; phylum Chloroflexota; class Anaerolineae; order J036; family Brachytrichaceae; genus CAIXPS01. The sequence continues at coordinate 5,267 of CAIXPS010000588.1, forward strand.
CCAGGAGCGCTGGGTGGCAGGCATCCCCACGGCGAAGATCGCTCGGTCGCGATTGTCAATCTGGCTGCCCAGAAAGCCGAGTTTATTACACTCGACGCGGTTACTCCTCCGGATCCTCGCGCTTGACTTCGCGCCCCTTGCCCGCCTGCTTGCTGGCTGCGCCCACAATCCCCATTTCCTGAAGCTCCTCCATCAACCGAGCGGCGCGCGGGTAGCCGATGCGAAGTTTCCGTTGCAGCAATGAGGTGCTGACATTGCCACTGGTTTTGATGATGTCGAGGGCGCGTTTCACCAGTTCATCGTCGTTGTCCTCGTCGCTAGTGCTGCTACCGCCATTCCCGCGCGATGAACCGCCGCCTTTGTTGGGGCTGTTGATCAGTCGCTCCGCTGCCATCTCGGCCACGGTCATATCCCAGGGGGTTTCCATCTCAGGCTTCTTGTTCGCGACGTACTCTTCTTCCTTCCCTGAAACCTCTTCAGTCCCTGCATCAGTGGGTTCATTGGCCTGGCGCCTGCTCTTCTCAAGCTCCATTTCCTTCTGCCACCAGGCAATCAACCCTTCCACCTCTTTGTCGCTTACAAAGCACCCCTGCAGGCGGGCAGGGTGACCTGCTTCGGGGTTCAGGAACAGCATGTCGCCGCGCCCCAATAGCGCTTCCGCTCCCACTTGATCCAGGATTACGCGTGAGTCAGTGGATGACGCGACCGAGAAGGAGATACGCGCGGGGAAGTTGGCTTTGATCAGTCCCGTGACGACATCGACACTGGGGCGTTGCGTGGCGACAACCATGTGGATTCCAGTGGCGCGCGCCATTTGTGCCAGCCGGCAGATCGTCTTTTCGGTCTCGATGGGCGACTGCAGCATCAGGTCCGCCAGTTCGTCGATCAGCAGGACGATACGAGGCAGAGGCTCCTCACCGCGGCGTTGGGCTGATTCGTTGAAGTCTGCAAGGTTGCGCGCGCCAACTTCGGCAAAGTGCTTGTAGCGAGTGTCCATCTCCTTGGTCACCCAGCGCAACACGCCCGGTATGCGCTCCATATCGCTCTCTGGTTTGCCGATGATGTGGGGCAAGCCGGTGAAGCGCGTCAACTCGACCATCTTGGGGTCGATCAGAACCAGCTTCAGATCCTCGGGGCGATTGTTCATGCATAGAGACACGGCGATAGTGCTGATGCAGACGCTTTTGCCTGAACCAGTAGTGCCGGCGATGAGCAGGTGCGGCATGCGCCCCAGGTCTGCTGAGATCGGTGTGCCGGACACGTCGCGGCCCAGCGCAACCGCCAGCGGCGACTTGCTGTGTAATGATTGAAAACTCTCAGACTCCAGCATGCTGCGCAAGTCGACCATGGAGACGCCGGCATTTGGCACTTCGATGCCAACCAGCCCACGCCCTGGAATGGGGGCTTCGATGCGGATCGACGTCGCTGAGAGCGCCAGCGCGAGGTCATTTTGTAGTGAAGCAATCTGGCCGACGCGTATCTTTAATTGCCGCTTTTCACCCGTTGGGCCAGTCCTCTCAAGATAGCCGGGTTCGACGCCGAATTGCGTCACTGTCGGGCCGCGTCTGATCTCCTCCACTTTGCCAACCAGTCCAAACTGCGCCAGGGTTGTCTCGATGATATCAGCCTGCTTTTGGGCATCCGCATCGCCGCCCTTGACTTCCTTGACCGCTTTGAGCAACGTGATCGGGGGCAGCGTCATATCGTGAGGTAGCGCTTTTGCGCTGTTATTTGTCGGAGGCGCTGGTTTGCTTCTGGGTTCTTCCGGTTTGACGATCGTGGCGCGCGACTTAATGGTTGTGCTCGGTCTGGAGCCAACCGGAGGGGCCCATATCTCTGGCCTGGCCTGTTCGGACCCGGTTACGGGGCTGACTATCGGCGCCTTAACGGTAGCGGGCTCTGCTTCCTCTGCCTGTTGCGTGTTGGCAGAATGATCTACCACTGGCAGCGGTTCCTGTTGCATGGTCGTGGATGGTTTGCGCGCTATGGCAGGATCGCTGCTCTGGCCGCTGGTGAGGAGCGGTCTGAAGGCGATGACACCGCTAATCGCCAGAACGACAAACCACAATAGTATTGAAACAGCCCTGGCGATCCCTTCTTCGGAACCGAGCGCAAGCCAGATCATTTTGGCCATGACCCAACCGACTGCGCCGCCGCCGCTGCCACTTTTCGTCAACTCGTATCCATCTGCGCCAAAAGCAAGTGAATGGATTAAGGCCAGCAGCGCGGTAAACGTGACTTCAAACGCGATGATCTGGATGAGCAGACTGGCGTCAAAACGGATCGGCGAATTCAGGACGAGCGGGATGCCAAGAAAAACAAACACCAGACACAGCATAATCGCGCCCACGCCAAAGGCTTGTTGTAGCAGCCCGGCCCAGGCGGAGATAACGCCGCCGGCATTCCAACCCAATAACGTGATTAACGTGATCAAGCCGAGCGCGCTGATCAGCAGACCGGCGGCATCGCGCCACAGCTTGTGGTTGTTCAGAACACGCCTGAACAACCGCAGCTGGGTGGGCGCCGGTTCACGAGATCCACTCATGTATGGTTAGGGCTGCGAAGACTGAGCGCCAACCGGTGCAGGCTGCCATCGACGCCGATGACATGACCGGTGACATAGTCCCCTTCGCGCAGGATATTGCGTGGATGCAGGAAGTTGCCTTCGGCTAGTTCGCTGACGTGAATTAACCCTTCAAGGTCATCCTCGACTTTGACAAACACGCCAAAGTCGACCACGTTTGTCACAAGACCTTTGATATCCTGCCCGACGTGGTAGCGCGCCTCAATACCGTGCCATGGGTCTGGCTTAGTGCGCTTCAAGCTCAACGCCACGCGCCCCTCCTCTGGGTCAACACTCATAACGTAAACCTGCACCGGCTGACCGATGGTCAGGACGTCGCGCGGATGACCGACGCGGCTCCATGATATCTCGCTGACGTGCACCAGGCCTTCGTAACCGCCCAGGTCAACAAAGGCGCCAAATGCGGTCAGATTGGTCACCCGTCCGTGGCGAGTTTCGCCGGCGCGAATTTCGCGCAACAGGGAAGGCGGTTCCCGATCCACCTCTTCAGTGACGGCACGCTCCGAGAACACGATTCTGTCTCGTTCGGGGTCGAGTTCTATGACGCGGGTGCTGATCTGCTGGCCGATCTGCTGCGCCAGCGCGGTGCGTCGGGTCGGCTCGTCCATCTCAGGCGAGATAGTCGTCAAGTGTGATGACGGAATGAACCCGCGCAATGAGTGATATCTGACGATCAAACCACCACGGTTATAGCCGATCGCTTCGACTTCAAGCGTAGCGCCGCGTTCCATAGCCTCGCGGAGCAGTTCCCACATCTGAACCGAAGGAACTTCGGTTTGTCGGGATCCAGGTTCAGAGACCATCGGTCGCGAAGACCCTGGGGTCTCGCTTCTGATCTCACGACGCTTATCTGTCTCAGGTGATCGACCATCAGTGGCGGCGCTGGCATTAGCCAAGGGGAGTTCAACATCCCAAGCTTCGACATCTTTTAACAATGACTGCCAATAACCGTTGTCCGTTTCCAAGTCCTCTGGCGGGTAACCCATACCAACCTCGCTCCTTTTTATCGTTTCATCGAATTTGCCACGATAGCACAATAGCACAATACCGGCCATCTGACATTGCAACAGCATTTATAGCCGGATCAAAATGACTACCCATCATTATAATCTTTTGGCTGACTTTGCGCACCACACTATTTTAATCGGTGTTTTACCATTGGCTGTATTATTCACTTGCGCTTAAGCTGTAACAGGAATATCGCCGCGCCACTAAGGGTAGCGGCAGACACAGTCACGCAACGAGTTATCTTATATGCAATCTGTGACAACAGAAGAGGAATTTATGCATGGACAATAATAGTGATTTAATCAACGAAGTTAAGCCAAAAAGCGGAAAAAAGGTTCGAGTTGCCATCATCGGCGTTGGGAACTGCGCTAGCTCCCTGATACAAGGTGTGCAGTACTATCGCGACGCAAAGGACACCGACCGCGTGCCTGGCTTGATGCATGTCCGCCTGGGCGGCTATCACGTCAGCGACATTGAGTTTACGGCTGCATTCGATATCGACTCAAACAAGGTGGGCAAGGACCTGAGTGAGGCGATCTTCACCAAGCCGAACAACACGATTAAGTTTTCCGAAGTGCCTTATATGGGTTGCTGCGTTCATCGTGGTATGACCCACGACGGTCTGGGCAAGTATCTCTCGCGCATCATCAAGAAAGCGCCGGGCGAGACTGCTGATATTGTCAAGATTCTGAAGGATACGCAGACCGATGTAGTGATCAACTACCTGCCAGTGGGCAGCGAACAGGCCACCAAGTGGTATGTAGAGCAGGTGTTGCAAGCCGGTTGCGGTCTGGTCAACTGCATCCCCGTCTTCATCGCGCGCGAGCATTACTGGCAGCGCCGCTTCGAAGACGCCGGCTCGATCGTCATCGGTGATGACATCAAGAGTCAGGTTGGCGCGACGATCACCCATCGCATGCTGGCGCATCTGTTCGTCGAACGCGGCGTGCGCATTGACCGCACCTATCAGTTGAACTTCGGCGGCAATACTGACTTCATGAACATGCTTGAGCGCGAGCGCCTGGAGTCCAAGAAGATCAGCAAGACCAACTCTGTGACTTCGCAGATTCCCTACCCGATGGATCCGGACAATGTCCACGTTGGCCCGAGCGATTATGTGCCATGGCTGACTGACCGAAAGTTCTGCTACATCCGCATGGAAGGCACTACGTTTGGCGATGTTCCCCTGCTCGCGGAATTGAAGCTCGAAGTATGGGATAGCCCCAACAGCGCGGGCGTCGTGATCGACGCCGTTCGCTGCGCCAAGATCGCCATCGATCGCGGCATGAAGGGCGCGTTGTTTGCGCCATCCTCCTACTTTATGAAGTCGCCACCGGAGCAGTACACCGACGAGGAAGCGCATTCGAAAGTGGAAGCCTTTATCAAAGGCGAGTAAAAGAGACGTTATTCGTTTGATCAAGAGGAGGTCGCCCATTGGGCGACCTCCTCTCATGTAACACAATGGAAACCTGGGCACGTAAAAACACACGCTTTATTCTTGATCCAATTGTCAGTGCGATTGCCAGACTCGGCATCTCACCCAATGCGCTGACGTTCTTCGGTTTCCTCCTGAATGTGCTGGCTGGAATCCTCATCGGTTTTGGCCAGGTGGTTTGGGGCGGGATATTGATGACCTTTATCGCCATGCCGTTTGATGCCTTTGACGGCGCGCTGGCGCGCGCGACGAACAAGCAGAGCAAGTTTGGCGCGTTTTTTGATTCGGTGCTCGATCGTGTGGCCGAAGGCGCGCTCCTGATGGGACTGGCGGCGCTATTTGCGCAGCGCGGGGACTATACGTCCGTCATCGTGGCGTTTGCGGCCATGGTGGGTTCCTTTATGGTCAGCTATACGCGCGCCCGCGCCGAGGGGTTGGACCTGGAGTGCAAGGTCGGTCTGTTCAGCCGCCTGGGACGCTTCCTGCTCCTGGCTATTGGCCTGTTGCTCAACCAGCCCGTGATTACTGTGTGGCTGCTGGCGATCCTGAGCAGCGCCACGGCAATTCAACGGATCGTGCACGTCTATCGCATTGCGCAATCCTGATTGCGCAATCCTGAAAAAGTGTTATCTGTTCAATTCGGCTTTGATCCAATCCAGCGCATCAGTCGGCGTCGGGTCGATCCCTGTCATGATGGCGGCGTAGTAGCTGACCCAGTCGCCAAATTGCACCAGCGACATGACCTGTGCCAAAGCACTTTTACCTGTTGCGCGCACAGTGTCCTGGTTTATTCCAGCTTCCAGCATCAACCGCGTGGTGATGTCGAACCGCTGTGATACTCGCGGGTGGTCGTAATCGCTGCGCAACTGGATCACGATGCTCCTGCGCCACACGTCTTCCGCCTGCTCGAATCCCACGACGGCATTGTGGTTCAGCTCTGGCATCTCGTCCCATGTGGCGAGCAGCTTGGCATTTTCATTCAGAAGGGTTTTCCATCGTCGCGCGACTGGGGCAAGCAAGCCCGAAGCGTAGAGGATCGGCAACCGGTGCACAACCTGGCCCGCCATGCGTTTGGCGGGGTTTCTCATCACTGGCGAGTCGATGCCCAGTCGAATAGCAGCATTGCCCAGCAGATTGATCACTTCGTTGACGTCTGCCTCGGGGTCTGGAATGATGTCGAGAACGCGAAATAACGCGATCACCGGGAAAGTAAGCCAACCTACGCCCTCTCGCGGCGTGTAAGGATATGCATACTCAAATACGGGCATACCATGCTCGCGCGCCCGCTGTGCCAACAACCCGCCACTGGTCAACGCGACGATCTGGCAGCCACGTTCAACCGCGGTGTCAAACGCGTCGAGCGTCTCTTCCGTATTGCCTGACTTCGATGTGACGATTACCAGCGTGCGGGCGGCTGACGCAAATCCGGGCAGTCCATAATTGCGCCAGATGGTTATAGGCACTGTTGCATCTGGCGCATAGGCAGCCTGCACAAAGGATGCGCCCATCGCCGAACCACCCATTCCTGCGACAACGATGTTATCGACGGGCGAAAACTGGATGGCCTGAAAGAATGCCTGGCCTGCGTCGTACGCTGCGCGGCATTGTGCGGCGATATCGGCGAGCCGCTGGCGCATGTGGGAATGATCAATATCGTCGTACGAGTTGCGCGCGTCAAGGTTGAGCACTGTTTTGAGTCCTTCAGGATGACCTTTGATGGCCTTAAATGAACTTCTCGATCTTTGCGTTTGTGCGCAGGCGATTCATCCATTGTTCGATGGCGGTCTGCTGGATGTAAGCGGTGTCGTTAGGGGTAAGGGCGCGGGTTTGTCGCTCAACGACCTTGATGACGTGGTATCCAATCGGGCTGTGAATGATCGGGCTGACCTGGCCGGTTTTGAGCCCGAATGCTGCGTCCTCCACCTCTGACCAGAGCACCAGACCGGTGCTGCGCGTAAACCACCCCAGGTCGCCGCCATCTGCCTTTGTGCTTAAATCGATCGACTGCGTCTGCGCGAGCGTCGTAAACTTTGCCCCCGCCTTGAGCTGTGCCAGCGTGTTTTGCGCCGCCGCCTCAGTTGCCAGGACGATCTGGTACGCATGCACGTACTCGGCTGTGCGCGGTAATTGCTCAACAATCCGGTCGCGCATCATGGAGGCAAGCATCTCGTTGCGCACCGCGTCGCGCATGTCCTGCACCGTCTGTTTGTTGCTGTCCGCCCATTGCTTGAACTGATCCTGTCCGCCGCGCAAGTCGATTAAGTTGGCAATTTCATCGTCAATGCCCTTATCAGTAACGGTGATATTGTTGCGGACTGCTTCCTGCGCGATCAACGCGCGGTCGATCAGCGTCGCCAGAACTACATCTTTGAGTTGCGAAGCGAGTTGCTTGCCTTCGGGGCTATCCGGACTTGGCGCCGCCGGGTCGCCTGCCAGGTAACGGTTCATCTCGGCGTTAAACTGATCGAGGGTTATCTGCTGTCCATTGACGCGCGCGACCAGCCCGGCAGTGCTGGGTTTCACAACTGGAATCACCGTCGGCGTCGGCATCGTATTGATGATGACCGGCGTGCCGGTTCCGGCAATGGTCACCTGTATCTCAGGGCTGGGCGTCACCGTGCCGCCCTTGATGTTTAAAGACTGTGCGCTATCGGCTGAACACCCGGATGCGAGCATGCCGCCCGCCAGAAAGAGCAGGACGGCGATGCCTCTCAGTTTGTTGCGTTGGTTTTCCATGTTGTGCTGCATTTGGCATCCTTTATCCTTTAGGATAGACGCCATCAATGCTACTCGACCTCGTCCCAGTTCTTGCCTACGGCCACATCGACGCGCAGTTTAACACTAAGCGCATACGCATTCTCCATTTCCTGGCGCACAAGCGCGCAGAGCGCCTCGGTCTCATTGGCCGGACACTCCAGCACCAGTTCGTCATGCACCTGCAGGATCAATTTGCCCTGATACCCGCCATTGCGGATGGCGCGGTAGGTGTTGATCATGGCGATTTTCATGATGTCCGCGGCGGAACCCTGTACGGGATGGTTGATGGCCTCACGCTCTGCCCGGCGGCGCACCTGGTCGTTCATCCGCGTATCGCCCCCCTGAAGTTCGGGGAAATAGCGCCGCCGCCCCAGGAGCGTTTCGACATAGCCAATCGCCGCGGCTTTGCGCTTGGTCTCATCCAGCCAGGCGCGCACGAGCGGGAAACGCTCAAAGTATTTCTTGATGAACTCCAGCGCCTCTGCCTGGGTCATGCCCGTGTTCTGCGCCAGCGCAAAGGCCCCCATGCCATAGGCGATGCCGAAGTTAATGCGTTTGGCAAAACTGCGTTGCATCGAGGTCACGTCCTTGAGCGGCGTATCGTAGATTGCCGCCGCGGTCGAGGCGTGAATGTCTTCGCCGCGCTCGAACGCGGCTTTAAGTGTGGCGTCATCAGCAAGGTGCGCCAGAATGCGTAGCTCTACCTGTGAATAGTCGGCGCTGATCAGGCGCCAGCCCTTGCGGGGCACGAATGCCTTGCGCACGCGCCGTCCGATCTCGGTCTTGATCGGAATATTCTGCAGGTTCGGGTTTGATGACGACAATCTGCCAGTGACCGCTCCCGCCTGGTTGTAGTCTGTGTGCAGCCGCCCGGTGGCCGGGTTAATTAATGCAGGAAGCGCATCGACGTAGGTGCCTTTCAGCTTGCTCAGCTCACGGTGTTGAAGGATGAGCGGGATGATCTCGTGTTTGTCCTGCAGCGTATCGAGCACGTCCGCTGCGGTTGAGAAGGCGCCGCCGGCCGTTTTGCGCAGACCCTGCGTCGGAAGCTGCAATCGACCAAACAGGATCTCGGAGAGTTGTTGCGTCGAGTTGATGTTGAAAAGCGTTCCTGCGCTGTTGTAGATCGCCTTTTCAAGCTCGCGCAGTCGCTCGGTAATTTCGACGGATAGCGTCGCCAGGTACTTGACATCCAGCACGACGCCCGTCATCTCCATGTCGAGCAATACCTGGATCAGCGGCAATTCAACTTCATAAAACAGCTTTTCCTGATTGACCTGGCGCAGGCGCGGTTCGAGCCTGTCTGCGAGTTGCAGGGTGGCATCGGCGTCGGCGGCGGCATATGGGGCGACGCGCTCCACCGGGACATCCCGCATCGTGATCTGCGTTTTGCCCTTGCCGATCAACTCGCTGATGTTGGTCATCTGCCAGCCGAGGTATGTAAACGCCAATTGTTTCAGGCCAAGCGAAGGGCTTGCGGGATCAACCAGGAATTGAGCAACCATCGTGTCAAAAACGGGTTTGTCGATGGCGATACCGACGTTTTGCAGCACTTCCAGGTCGAACTTGGCATTATGCGCCAGCAGTTGCACGTCGGGGCGTTGCAGAGCCTGCGCAAGTGGTTCGAATTTTGGCGATGTCGGGTCAAGCGCGTAATGAGGAGCGCTCGTGGTCTGGTCAGTGTGACAGGGCACATACCAGGCCTCGTCCGGTTTGACGGCTAATGAAAGGCCGACGATTTCGGACCGCAATGGATCCTGCCCCGTCGTTTCGGTGTCAAATGCGATGCGCGCTGCATGGCTCAGCGTTTCGAGCAATTCCCTGTAAGTCTCATCGCTGTTCACCAACCGAACTTGTGTGGGAACGTTTGACGGGACTGGCACGACTGGCACATTAGGTTTCGCATCAAATCCGGTGGATGTTTCTGCCAGCGACTGCAGTTCAGAAGTGGCAAATAGTCCCAACTGGTTGCCAGCGCCCTCGTGTGCCGCATGAGCAGGCGGCTCTTCCTCGCGCCGAGTCACCGGAATGCGCTTGATCATGCTGCCGAATTCGAGTTCGCGGAACAGACTTATGGTGTGCGGATAGTCGACTTCGGCTTTGCAGGCATCCCAATCGACCTCCAGTGGCACATTGGTGCGGATCGTTACCAGGTTCCGGCTGAGATAAGCCGATTCTTTGCAGGTTTCCAGCGCGACCCGCGCGCGTTTCTGGGGCACTTCGTCCAGATGAGTGTAGATATTGTCCAGCGTGCCGAACTGCTGGAGCAGCGCCTGCGCGGTCTTCTCGCCGATTCCGCGCACTCCGGGAACATTGTCCGACGTGTCACCAAGCAGAGCCTTATAGTCGATGAACTGGTCAACACGCACGCCGTACCGTTCGAGCACGCGCGCTTCATCGTAGACGATCGTGTCGTCAAATGATTTGCCTGACGTCAGCACCTTGATATGTGGATTCACCAGCTGCAACGCGTCTCGGTCGCCGGTCACGATGATCACGTCCATGCCTTCAGTGCTGCCACGGACTGAAAGCGTGCCGAGCACATCGTCGGCCTCGTAGTTTTCTTTGGTGAATATCGGCACACCGAGTGCTGAGACGATCTGCTGGATGCGTTTCATCTGCGCGATCAACTCGTCGGGCATCTTCTCGCGGGTGCCTTTGTAATCGGGGAAGAGTTCGTCGCGGAAGGTCTTGCCGACATCGAAGGCGACCGCGATATAGTCCGGTTGCTCTTCTTTCCAGACTTTGAGCAGCATATTTGTAAAGAAGTACACCGCGCCGGTTAACTCGTCGGCGCCGTCCGGGTGTTTCACTGAGAATGTCTGCGTGCGCGCGGATGCGAAAAAGGCGCGGTACGCCAGTGAATGACCGTCGATCAATATCAGTTTTGGCCGGGTGGATGTGGTCTTCTCACTCATGTGCTAATCTTACTTCACGTCATGTCGCAACTCACGCCTCGTAGACGCGTCTTATGATTATTGAGAAAATAGGCCGTACAGACGCATAGCTACAGAGGGCGGACACGCAGGTCCGCGCCCTACGTCATACATATACGTAGTGGCCGCTACGCGCTGTGTGTCGGCCTTTTGTGTACGGTTCTATTAGTTAATCTTCATGAGACGCGTCCGGAGAGTGACTGCCGGATTCTATCGTTCAGGCAGTTCGCTCACACCGGAACGATGTTTTGATGAAAAAGGCGAAGTACTGACCGATCGATGGCGCCGCAAGCAGATCGCGGTGAACAATGGCTGGGACGCCGTAATACTGGTATACCGTGGCGTCGTGGAACTCTACCTCCAGCGTGGCTGTGGCAGGATCATATCCCACTGATTTCAACATGCTGGACTGTACGGGAATGCGTCGCATCTGGCGTGATTCTAGCATCTGAACCGGCGGCTGTGTACAATTCGGCGCATGTCAAACCCAACTGCTTCCACCGCGAACGCACAACTGCTGCTTGCTGCATGGCTGATCCCGTCGGCATATGAAACGCCCCTGCCAAACGCAGGCGTTGCTATACAAGGCGGACGAATTATCGCCACAGGCACGCATGCGGATTTACGCGCGCAGTTTCCGGAGGCGTCCATGGTGGATCTGGGCGCCAAGGCGTTGTCGGCGGGTTTTGTGGATTCGCACCGCCATTGTTATGGCGTGCTGGCACATGGCATTCCGGCTGACAATGCGCCAGAGGATTTCTGGGCGTTTCTCAACGACTTCTGGTGGGGGCGCATCGAGGATCGTCTCGACCATGATATGTTGCGCGCCGCGATGAACCTGGCGTGTTACGACATGATCCGCAGCGGTGTGACGACGTTCTTCGATTGTCTCGAAGCCCCGAATGCATTGCCCGGCGGGCTGCACGCGCAGGGCGAGGTGGTTCAACACTGGGGGCTGCGCGGCATGTTGTGTTTCGAGGCTACTGAGCGAGTGAACGCAGCCAACGGGGAGTTGGGCTTGCAGGAAAACGTGGACTTCATCCGGGCGTGTCAGAAGACTGTGACCTCGGTCGGTGATTCGCCACAACTGCTGTACGGCGCGATGTGCCATCACACCACCTTTACCTGGTGATGGTTTTATCCGCCGCGCGCACGCATATGCCAGGGAATACGCCTCACTTCTGCATTTCCATTGCTCCGAGGGGATGTACGAACCCGAGCAGTGTCTGAAGAACTACGGGCATCGCACGATTGAACACTATGATGCGCTGGGGATACTGGATGAGACCACCATGGCCTCGCAATGCGTGCAGTTGTCAGCACATGAAGTCGATATCGTTGGTGAGCGCCGCATTAAGGTGACGACGATGCCGCTGTCGAACTGCGAAGTGGGTGGAGGGTTTGCCCCCGTGCCTGAAATGCGCCGCGCCGGCGCCACGGTTGGACTTGGCACCGATGGCTATGTGGCGAATTTCTTTGCCTCGTTGCGCGGCGCATTTTTGATGCATAAGGCGCGCCTGCTCGACCCGCGCACAATGCCTGCTCGCGTGGTGTGGCAAATGGCGACCAAGGAGGGCGCGCGCGCAATGGGCTTGCGCGATGTGGGAATGATCCGAGTAGGCGCCAGTGCGGATATCATCGCGATCGACCTCGATTTGCCAACGCCTATGCAGCCGCACAATCTACTCGACCAGTTGATTTTGTGGCGCGATGCTGATCACGTGGACAGCGTCATGTGCGCTGGGCGGTGGTTGAAGCGCGACCACGTGGTGCTTAATGCCGATCCTGCGGCGTTGCTAGCAAAGACGCGCGAGGCCGCGACTCGCCTGTGGGCGGCTTAGTGACATTGTGTGCTTTGTGAGAGTCCAATTATGAACTCAATCACTTGACACCATGTCACAGGCTCAGCTGTTTGACCCTAAAATAGCACCGATGGGACAAGTTTACTGGAGAAGCTCAGTAGCTTTGCTGCTTTCGGTCAATTCGGCCTTGGATTGCTGAAATATAGTAGCCGCTAACAGTTCGTGCCAGATCCACCTGCACTACCAGGGTTCAGATATCCCAAGACAGACTTCCGCGTCGCACATGACACAACAATGAGACACGGTCGGATTAAGAAACGGATGCTTACTACCAGCAGTTTGCTCAAGGGTCAATGCAACTGTCCCTATACTTGAACAGGTCTTCAAATACGAATCTGACGTCAGTGAAAAGAAGACAGGTGAACGAACTCAAAAGGTATGGTATGGCGTTACCAGCCTCACTGCCAAGCAGGCTGATCCCAATCGCCTGTTTGATATTGTGTGCGGCCATTGGCGCATCGAAAATGAACTGCACTATCGACGCGATGTGCTGTTGGATGAAGATAATTGTGGACTACGTTTACCCCAGTTGATTCATGTCTTTGCCATACTGAACAACTGGGCATTGGGTCTATTTGCTAAATCAGGCGGTGGCAACTTCGCAGCCGCTCAGCGTCGCTTCAATGCGCCCCCCAAACAGGCACTGAATCTCATTATGAGGGCGTAATGGACTTTGAAATAGCCGTATCTGAACTCTTACCTACAAATGCGTAATCGTCGAAACGGGCGTATGATTGAAGAGTTAAGGAGATATCATGTCAACCAAGTCGGGGCCACAGAAGAAACCAATGTCAGTACTGAGCATATTGGGCATAATCGCAGCGTTCATCATCTTTTGTTGCATTGGATTATTGATTCTGGCAAGTTTTATACCTAAAACCTCGGACACAACAATCGCGCCCACCAGATCTGTTGTTACCGCGACGAGTTTAGAAGCGGGTCTGCATGCGACCGCATCCAGCATTGTCCGGATTACGGACAGAGTTGATCTGACTGAAATCTCTCCTTCAAGCACATCAGCAGCAACATTGACTCCTGCTCCCAGTGCTACACAGGTAATACCAGCCACAGCGACAGTGGCACCGACTGAAACCCCTGTACCTACTGTTGTACCGATAGAAACAACCACGCCAACACTGACACCAACGATTGATCCCACTACGATACCTGCGTCATTTTCGAGCTTGGGTGTCTTGGCTTCACGAGTACAAAATGAGTTGACCCGAATGGGTTTTGTATTTGATCCCGCAGTACCTGACACTACAATCTCAGGTCTTTCATCTGTACATGGTAATCGGAGTGATCACCGGGGATATGCGGATCTGAATGTGTTCAACGGTCAATTGGAAGATATCTCGGTGATAGTCGATGAGGATGTTGTTAATCCGGATTTAGCACGTTTAGAGGCGAATACGGTTTATATTAGCAAAACCTTTGAAATAATCTCGCCTCCCTGGCCTAACGCCATGAATTGGCTAACGGAAAATCTAAAACAGGACATCTTGGCTGTAAAGGTTGGCAGTAAGAAAACTGAAGTAATAGACATGGGTAGCTTGAATATTGGAGTAGGTGGATTATCAGGAGACAGTAAGACACGGCCAATGATGTGGATTGACATTCAAGATATGGATATGGTGGCGAAGATATTTGCCCCATTTGGTACTGCTACTGCGTTGGCTGCTTCAGCAAATTCTCCTGCCAGTACTCAGGCACCGCCAACACAGTCAGTAAATGTGACGCTTTCTGTAGCTCCAACTTCGCTTCAAGCTAGTAGTACGTCATCGGCTGTAACTGCCACTCCAGTCCCAGTCCCAGCTGTGCCACAGTCAGGTTTCAATGCCAAATGTAGCCAAAGTGGTGCTGCTCAGATTTGCGCATCGGTATCCAATGCAAGCCCACAGCAAAACACTATAGTTACTATATATGGCCGACTCCTTATAAATGGCGTGGGACAGACTGGCTTGCCGATGAACACGACTTGGGAGTACAAGGGCGCTTCCTCAACGTGCTTTGGAACGACTGACTCAACTGGAAGCGCATCATGTGGGCGAGATATATCGCGTGCTACAAAAGGATATACTGTATCCGTTACCGTTTCAATTGGCGATTACTCTGTCACAACGAGTTTTACGCCAAACTAAAAGTCAATTAAACAAATTGGTCCATCTCAAGTCTTGTATTGCAAGCATTATTTCTTGAGGTAATCCTCCTACTTAGCGCCACCAGTATGTCTGCGATCCGCTGTTTCACGCAATCACTTTCCTCATCGTCAATGGTGGCGCTTAGAATACCGTTGCCTTCGATGTCCACCTTTAACCAGATGCGCCCTCTCTCATCTTCTTGGACAAAGTGTATAGCCAGCCCAGCTATTACACCCTAAAATAGGCCCTACGGGCTGAGCTTGTCGGAGGTACTCAATAGTTTTGCCACCTTCAATCCATTCGGTCTTGGGTTGGTCAGATGCTATGGC
>CAIXPS010000589.1 GCA_903921365.1 uncultured bacterium
ACCATGGAAATGTTTGGAAAAATTCGACGGATGTATTTACGCGACAACTTGTCGCTGCATGAAATAACGAAGCGCACAGGTCTATCGCGCAATACGATACGGAAATGGGTTAGAAGTACCAAGGAGGCGGCACCGCCGAAGTACAGCAGGGATGAGGTGCCGGGCAAGCTTACCCCGTTCCATGAGGCACTGGAGCAGGCTCTTAAAGTCGATGCACACCGCGCCAAACAAAACAGACGCACAGCCAAGGCGCTTTTCGCGCAGATCAAAGAAACCGGGTACGAGGGCGGCTATAGCCGCGTCACTGACTTCATCCGCAATTGGCGTGAACGTGAGGGCAAGGCACCTCGCGCCTTTGTGCCACTAAGGTTCGAGCCAGGCGAAGCGTTTCAGTTCGACTGGAGCGAAGAAGGCTTGGTGATTGGTGGCATTTATCGCCGCATGCAGGTCTCTCATCTCAAACTGTGTTTCAGTCGTGCCTTCTGGCTGGTCGCCTATCCAAGTCAGGGCCACGAAATGTTGTTTGATGCTCACACACGCTCCTTCGCCGCACTGGGAGGAATTGCCAGGCGCGGCATCTATGACAACATGAAGACGGCCGTTGATAAGGTCAACAAGGGTAAAGACCGGGTCGTCAATGCGCGTTTTGCTGTGATGTGCGCGCACTACCTGTTTGATGCCGACTTCTGCAATGTGGCGTCCGGCTGGGAGAAAGGTGTTGTAGAGAAGAACGTCCAGGATAGTCGGCGCCGTATCTGGCTGGATGCACAGAATCAGAAATTCGGCTCATTTGCTGAACTCAATATCTGGCTGAGTGAACGTTGTCGGCAACTCTGGATTGAATTGCGCCATCCCGAGCATAAGGAATTCAGCGTGGCAGAAATGCTGGAACTCGAACGTTCCGAGATGATGCCCATGCCAACCTCATTTGACGGCTACGTAGAGAAGATGGCGCGTGTTTCCTCTACTTGCTTGGTCGCTATATCTCGGAACCGTTACTCAGTGCCTTGTGAACTGGTCGGCCAATGGGTCAGTACTCGGCTCTATCCAACGCGAGTCAGCGTGGTGGCAGACGACGTCTTTGTTGCCGCCCATGAGCGACTGACTGAACGTAACCAGTTTGGTTACGATTGGCAGCACTACATTCCGTTGGTCGCACGGAAGCCCGGGGCGCTGAGGAATGGAGCTCCATTTGCAGATATGCCAATGCCACTCCAGCAGCTGAGACAGGGCCTGCTGCGACGTACTGGTGGAGACAAGGTCATGGCACAAGTGCTCGCTGCCGTGCCCGCGGCAGGGCTTGATGCAGTACTGACGGCAGTATCTTTGGTTCTTGAGTCTGGTGTGCTCAGTATCGAACATGTCCTCAATGTGTTGGCTAGGCTCAACGCCAGTCCACCGCCTGCGTGCGTAGAAACGAGTTTGCAGCTCAGTGAGGCACCAGTGGCTAATACTGGTCGATACGACAGCCTGAGGGACGTCCCCGAGGTAACTGCCGACACAGTGGAGAACGATCATGCGTGATATCGCCGCTGAACTCAAAGACTTGCGTCTGCACGGCATGGCCAGCGCTTGGGCAGAGATGACCGAGCAGACCACGGCAGCAATATCATCGTCACAATGGCTGATCGAGAATCTGCTGCGAGCTGAAAACACGGATCGCGCCATGAGATCAATAAGCCATCAGATGAGCACGGCGAAATTCCCTATGCATCGTGATCTGGCCGGGTTTGATTTCGAGTCGTCTATCGTCGATCAAGGACTGATCAGCAAACTGGCAACTCTGTCATTTACTGAGTCGGCGCAGAACGCAGTTCTCATTGGTGGTCCCGGCACAGGCAAGACACATTTGGCTACGGCTCTTGCGGTGTCGGGTATTACCTTGCACGGCAAGCGA
>CAIXPS010000590.1 GCA_903921365.1 uncultured bacterium
ACAACTGCCCGGTTCCTGCGTAAAGTTAGTGTATTGTAGATCGTAGGGTTCATCGAATCGTACGATCGTCGGGTTAGCTCGGATGACATACCATATGGGTGAAACGCTACAATCTGGAATTGCAGCTCATAACCCGGAGGTCGTAGGTTCGAATCCTACTCCCGCTATAACACCCAAACCTGAGACCGCCGGGCTAGTCAATTTGATCTAGCCCGGCGGTTTTTGGTTCAGCGGACCTCATTCTTGGAGGATTTTCCGATGAACCAACGACCGCCAGGCTCAAGCTTGCCACTTTCGTCTGCTATTGAGGGTTTTCTACAATACAAAATCGCCGAGGCACTCAACCCACGCACCATTGAGTGTTATAAGCGCGATCTCACCCAGTGGCTCGCATATGTTGGCGACCTGTCTATGCCAAAACTGACAACAGACAAGATTCGAGCTTACCTTGCTTATATGCGCACCGACTATAAGCCCCGCCGCATCATGGGTGACAACAGCCTGCCTCTTTCTCCCAAAACACTGCGCAATATCTACGTGTCACTATCTGCGTTTTTTACGTGGGCGCAAGACGAATTCAAGATTGATCATCCGATGCGCTCGATTCCTGCGCCGAAATTCCACATCAAGGCCGTTGAAGTGTTTACCAAAGAGGATATTGAAGCACTGCTCAAAGCGTGTGACTATTGTAAAGAAGCACAGGCGACAAAAACACGCAAGTACACTATGCGCCGTGCGACCGGTAAGCGCGATCACGCAATACTTTTGTTCCTGCTGGATACAGGACTACGCGCCAGCGAGCTGTGTTCGTTAAGAATCGGGGATGTCGATTCATCTACTGGAAAAGTCGATATCAGGCACGGTATTGGTGGCGGCGCGAAGGGTGGCAAGGGACGCGTCGTCTACCTTGGCATGGTAGCACGACGCTCACTCTGGCGATACCTGGCAGATCGCGCAGATGGTAAAGATGCTTCCGCGCCACTGTTCTTAGGAAAATTCGATCGACCGATGAACCGAGATGGACTCCGGCAACTCATCAATTCGCTCGGAGAACGAGCGAATGTAAAACACTGCTATCCGCATCGCTTCCGACACAGAAGGTCTCCTCATGAATAGAACAAAAGTTGGCGCTTTCATTCTAATGAGCGGAGATGGTCGACAAGCAACGTATCAAGTCATAAGACTTGTCCAACCCTCTAGATCGAAGTCTCCTGTTGATGTCCAGCAATCCTGGCGGCGCAAAACACTGCTGGCGCGCGCGTTGCCTGGCTTCCTGCCTTCGATGCCCGGTCGCTGGATCGATGATTCTGAATAGGACGACCGGGTCATCTCAGTAGGATGCCAGCACGCGGATCCGACCGCTAGTCGGTATAAGCTCGACATCCCCGCTTTCGGCATCGAATGCAAGGTGGGGACGACCATCAACCGAAACAGAGCGGATGGATTTATTCTGCGGATGGCGGAACCGCACCAGCAGCCGGCCCGGCTGGCGGCGAAGTTCAAGTTCAGCCTCGGCTTCAATCTGATGCACTTCCGGTTTCGGATGGTATACGATGGAGACGACGCCGGCGGGTGTGCTCAACCGCGTTGCGCCGAATGTTTCCTCACCCGCAAACCAGGCTCGCGGAAGTGCGCGGCCCAGGTGCAACAACCCGTCCCGCTCGTAGACGAACATGTAGGCGAGCCATTTCATCGCATTGGACTGGTCGCTCGTCTTAAACGGTGCGCTGTTTGAAAACCCGAGCACCGGCAGGGGATGCTCGACCATGGCCTGCACTTCTTCACGGTAGCAGGCAGCCCAGGCGTTGAAGAACATCCACAGGTACACGTCAATCTCGTCACGATCGAGGTGCGGCAGCAGGCCGGCGAGCAGGTTCGGTTGCACCGAGAAGCCGCCGCTGTCGAACCATTGCGTCCGGGTGTCGTCGACCCGATAGCCGAACGGCGGGTTCATGTAACGGGTGTCGAGGTAGTCGTCGAGAATCCAACCGCCCTCTCGACTCTCCGGCTTGTAGAGGCCGGAGATAAGCAAGTAGACCGATCCCTCGAGTGTTTCGCGGATCCAGCCATGGTCACGCCCACGGCAATACAGGCGCGAGGGGTAGTGCGGGACCCAGCGCCCGTCGCGCAAACGGATCAGCGGGCTGTGCCGGCGCGCGGTCTCGAAACCGTTCACCAGGTCACTTCTGTAGGCGTCCGCCTCTCGGCGGAAGCGCGCCGCCTCCGGGTGTCCGAACTGAGCGAGCGCCTGCGCAGCGACATTCAAACCGCGCCAGGTGAGGCTGTTCGTGCTCAGCCAGTAGAAGTAATCGTCCACGTCTTCCAGCGCACCGGCCGGCAGGAACCCGCGTTCCCAGCCGTGTGAATGCGGCAAATCGCCGCTGGTCTCCCGCCGCTGCCGGACAATCCAATCCGCGGCGCGCACAACGCCGTCCGCCACGCCCGCGAACCATTCACCGTCACCCGTGTGCAGGTAATGGCGCGCCAGAGCCCACAGCGCCCAGCCGTGGTGCTGGTTGTAGCTCTGTCCCGCTTCCAGACTTCCAGCTCCGAAGTACACGCCGTCGTGGTCGGTGAACCTGCCTTTCAGCCCGACCGTCCCCTGGTAGCGGGTCCATACGGCCAGCCGGCGCGTGACTTCCTCGGCCAGCCCGCGCTGCTCCAGCTCTTCGATGATCATTGCCGATTCGTTGGTGTAGTTGCCATAGGTACATGCCCCAACCGATGTGTTGACGATCCCCGATCCATCGGGGTAGCCGAGGTCGGTCATCAGCACGATCGGCAGGTGCCCGGCGTAAGCCGCATTCAGGCGCGCGTCCGGTGTGCGGATCTGCGCGCCTTTGCGGCTCTCCGCGCGCCAGTACTGCGCCATCTCGCCATAACACCGTTCGAAGTCCAATCCGCGCAGCGCAGCGGTTTCCGCCGCGGCATCTGCCGCGGATTCGAGCGCGACGTAGGGGATGCGCATCAGCAGATCGCACCTTTCGCCGGGTTGCAGTTGCTTGCAGAAACGCACACCATCCCCGGCCGGCTGGGCATCCATATCGGTCTGGAATACCAAGCGCAGGATCGACGTACCCTGGAACTCGCCCATCAGTTGGTCGCCCGCAACGGTCAGTTTCTCGCGATCGCACAGCGGGACGAGCGCGTCGGTCTGCTGGTGGGCGCTGGCGCCCGTGCCACCGCGGGCCAGTTCATCAAGGCGATTCACCGTGCGCGGCACTCTTTGGCCGTACGCGACCAGCAACTCCGCCATGGCAGGACTATCGCCTGTGTTCTCAAAACGGAACCGTATGAGGGCCACCATCGTGTCATCCGGCGCCGGCTCACCCGCCAGGATAGACTGCGCCAGCGGCACGGCAAAACACTTCTGCTGCACCCGCACATCGTCGCGCCGAAACTGGAGGTTGTAAGCCATGACGGGCCACGGCTCATTGTGGCGCGACTCCACGGCCATGCGGTCGAGCCCGAACATGAAACGCGCATTACCTTCGTTCTTCCATTTCGGTGTGTCGCGGCCGGCAGGCCGGAGCACCATCCAATCATTCAAGACGATGTCGCCGCACGGTTCGAGCCAGAACTTCTGGCGGGCATGTTTGCACCCGAAAACATAGGGGATCGGATGTGGCTTCGGCTGGCCGTTCATGGCCCCGGACAGCGACTGTTCGGGTCGCTCAGACACCTGCGCAGCAATCGTCCGGCCCCCCTTGCAGCGCGCGCGATACTGCTCGAACGTCTCGGCATCGCCTGCGCCGGTGATGTACAGACCTGCCTCAGCAAACCAGATTGGCCCTTCTGTTTCCAGGGCGGTCAAGGATATCGTGAATGCGTCCCCTGCGGCCAGCGTGAACAGGATATGCCCATCGTCATGAGCATAGCGATGGGACGGGATCATGTGCTCGACTTCCACTTCGAAGTATCCTCTGTCGGCTGCTTCGATGGACACCCCGTTGCCATCCGGGCGGGTTCCGGGGCCGGCTATGACGCGCCGGACCACCGCGTTGTAACCCGAAATGCCGATCTGCGCGGACGCCGTCCGGCGTCCGGCATGCAGTTCGATGCGCAGCACGCTGCGGGTCAGCCGCGAACGCGTGAAGACCCGCATGATCCGGATCGGGGTTTCGCCGGAGGACACGCGAATAGCCACGGTGCGTCGAAACGTCACGTCATACAGCTCGTCAGCGGGAAAATCGGGAATCTCGGTCCGGAGCGGTTTGAACGTGAAGCGCAGTGTGCGCGGGCCGACCAGGCTAGCGTCAGCGGTTGCATCCACCCACACAGGGGTAAACAGGTCATCCATCCGCTGCCACCCGAACCGGCCAGGACTCACCTGGTCCATGTCCTCCGTCAGTTCGAAACGCGCGTGAGGCCAGACTTTGCGCATGTACTGCAGCTTTGCCAGGCGCG
The DNA here is from genome assembly GCA_903921365.1 of uncultured bacterium. Classification (GTDB taxonomy): domain Bacteria; phylum Chloroflexota; class Anaerolineae; order J036; family Brachytrichaceae; genus CAIXPS01. The sequence continues at coordinate 4,408 of CAIXPS010000590.1, forward strand.
GAGCGGAACCGGCATAGACGACCTCCACCGCTTCGACATCGCGCGATTCTTCGAATCGTGCTTCTTCGAACTGGACTTCGCCGCCCGGGCTGTTGGGCAGCGCGAACGGAGCAATATCAAATCGCTTCATCATCAGACCCCCTTACCGCCCATAAATCACCACCCCCGCTGCCGCCGAAAGCAGCAGGATGACGACGATGGGCGCCTTCTTGCTCAGCCCCAATGCCATTGCGCCGGCCGCGATCAACACCCCGCCGATATCCGCGATCGACGCATTCACCAAGCTGGCGGTCACGGCAAAGGACAGCCCGATGATGCTCAGCGCCAGACCCGTGGAGAAGTTTTGCGTCATCGGATGCTTCTCTATCTGGCTGTAGATCGCCTGCACGCCCACGATCAGCAGGGTTGGAAGCGTCAGCGCGACCAGCGCCAGCCCGGCGCCGGCCCAGCCGTACACCAGGTAGCCAAGGCTGATGCTCCACAGGCCGCTCGGCCCGGGGCTGAGCTGGCCTACGGCGATGGCTTTTACGAAGTCGGACTCCTGCGCCAGTCCCAGACCGATCAGGTCGTTGTGCAGGAACGGCAGGTTTCCCATCCCGCCGGTGGAAAAGAGCGAGCCTTTCAGGAACATCCAGAAGAAATCCAGCAGGTTCATGGCAGGTCCTTGTGATCCGCCGGCACGCTGCGCGTCCGCGCCCGGGCGGGCACGATCGCGAACAACAGCACGCCGGCTGCCCCGCCGCCCAGCAGCACGGCCATGGGCGATGCGTTCAACAGGGCAAACAGCAGCCCGGCCGATCCCAGAATCACGAGGTTGGCGGTCAGGCGCAACGGGCTTTCGGCGTAAGCCTTTTTGAGCAGGGGGTGCGCCATCTGCAGGCTCATCATCAGGCTGAGCCCGATCGTGGCCGGCAGTAGCCCCTTGAGCGCGGCCTGCACCGCGGGTTGATCGCGCACGGCGCTATAGCCAGCCGTCATCAGTACCGTCACCAGGGCGCTGGGTAGTAACAGGCCGCTCATCGCAGCCGCCAGCCCGGTCCAGCCGCGCAGCTTGTGGCCGATCAGGGCCGTCAACTTCAGCAGGTTGATGCCCGGCGCCATCTGGACCAATGCCCAGGTGCGCACGAACTCGCCCTCCTCCATCCAGCCGCGTTGCAGGCAGGTCTGGCGGATCAGGATCAGGGTCGAGGACCCGCCGCCAAAGGACTGCAGGCCCAGGACGAAGAAGATGCGCGCTATTTCAGTGAGTTTGACTTGGGTTGGTTTGTTCATGCGGCGTGCTCATGCTTGGCCGGGGCAACGGTGCGTGAGAGGTGTTGTGATCAAGTCGAAGCCAGCCACTTGATCACCGATCTCGCCAGCGCGATGCGCGCCGTTGAGTACTGATGATCGGTGTCCAGCATGGTCAGCGCGACAGTGGCTTTGTTGCGATCCCGCAACAGGTTGACGATGGGTTCGCAGTGATACGATGGCGGTGTGTCTTCATCGCGTGCGGCCGCGATGAAAAATAGCGATTTGCCATCCAGTCCCTCACTGTTCTGCATCACGTCATAACGCGCAGGGGCATCGCCCATCTTGATGAAGTGTTCCATTCCTGTGCTTTGGATTGCCCCATGCCCCATCGCCTCGAGGTTTTCCGCCAGTATGGCGCGGTCTTCCGGGTTCATCGTCGCAAATGCATGCCCCAGGTTCACCGGCGAGATGGCGATGATGTGTTGAATCACAGGCAGTCGCGCGCCGGCCAGCAGCGCCAGGTATGCGCCCATGCTGTGTCCCACCAGCGCGATGCGGCTGGCGTCGATCCGAAAACCGCTCTGCGATTGGGGCAGGCTGACATAGTCGATAATTGCGCCGATATCCTCCATCGCGTGCTCCACCGAGAACGTCCCGCCGCTGCCCCACGCACCGCGGTAGTGGAAGAAGACCACGTTCCAACCCGCGCGCCGGATGGCCTGCGCCAGATCGAGGTTCTGCTCGTCTCCCGGGTACCCGTGCAGCATGATGATGGTGGGATGCGGCCCTGGCCCGTGGCTGATGTAGACGATGCCATTCAGGCTGTCGCCATGACTTTTGGGCGTGATCGTGACGATGGCGGGCGGATAGTCCCAGTCGACGGGCGCAGGGTCGGTCGTGATCGGATCATCGGATATAGCTGAAGTCAAAGTGCACCTCCGTGGTGTGCCACCTCATTATCACATTGGTTTGTGTGGTATCGCGAGCAGCCGCTGGATAATGTGTGTAAGGAGCGCAGGAAAAGTGGATATCAACAGTTCGCTGGTGCGCCAGTTGGTCAATGCTCAATTCCCGCAGTGGGCGGCACTGCCCATCGCGCCGGTTGCATTCGATGGCTGGGACAACCGGACATTTCGCCTGGGTGATGACATGTCCGTGCGGCTCCCCAGCGCGGAGGGATACATCGCGCAAGTGGACAAGGAACACCGCTGGCTGCCGAGGCTTGCGCCGCACCTGCCTCTGTCCATTCCCACTCCCCTCGCGATGGGCGTGCCAGCCTGCGGCTATCCCTGGCATTGGTCGATCTACAAGTGGATCGAAGGCGACATCGCGACCGTCGCACGCATCGGCGATCTCACATCGTTCGCGACCCTGCTGGCCCAGTTCCTCGTCGCCCTGCAGCGCATCGACACGGCCGGCGGCCCGCCGCCAGGATCGCACAACTTCCATCGCGGCGGGTCGTTGGCGGTATATGACGCTGAAACCCGGCGCGCCATTGCTGCCCTGGACGGAGCGATTGATACAGCTGCCGCGACCGTGGTGTGGCGGGCTGCGCTTGAGGCGGTCTGGCGCAACCCGCCCGTCTGGGTCCATGGCGACGTTGCCGCGCCGAACCTGCTGGTCAAAGACGGCCGGTTATGTGCAGTCATCGATTTTGGATGTTCGGCTGTGGGTGACCCGGCTTGCGACGTGACGATTGCGTGGACGTTTTTCTCAGGCGAGAGTCGAGCAGCGTTTCGTGCTGCGCTTCCGGTTGACGACGCAACCTGGGCGCGCGGGCGTGGCTGGGCGCTGTGGAAGGGTTTGATTGTCCTCGCCGGACACGCCGACACGACTGCCTCGGAGGCGCGCAAAGCACGGCGCGTCATTGAGGATGTGTTGGCCGATCCCCAACGCGCCAGATGACACGCCACACCGTAAATGTCACCTCATGTCAATCATACCTATTGCGTATAGAACATTTGTTCTATACAATGTGGGTCATGGCAGATGCAAAACGACCAAAATCGCAGCGACTGGAAAAGAGCATCGGCATGCTGCAAGTGCGCTATGGCCCGCGTGTGGTGCAGCCTGCCCGCGATCTGACTCGGCAGGTCGTGCCGCACGTGTCCACCGGCTTTGCATCGCTGGACGCCATCACCGGTTGCAACGGCATCCCTCTGGGCGCGATAACCCTGTTCACCGGGCAGACAACATCGGGCAAACTCACGGTGGCCTACAAGGTCATTGCCAATGCACAGCGTGCACGCCGCAATCGCGGCGTGGCGATCCTCGACCTGACCTACACCGCCAACCCCGATTACCTTACCCGCTGCGGTGTGGACCTGGAGTATTTGCTCTTCGCCCGCACGCCAACGCCGGCACAGGCTATTGATGTCATTTTCGACCTGGTACACAGCGGCCTGCGTCTGCTGGTGGTGGACGGCTTGCCCAACCTGCGGCGCGATGCGCCTGCCGTGTCGCGGTTTGACGCCGCACTGCCTGAACTGAAGGTGCTGCTGGCGTCTCTGCCGTGTGCGGTGATTGTCGTGGATGAGCCGCGAGCCCCGTGGCTGCGCTGGCTGGGGCCGGCGAGCAGCGCCATCGGTCACTGTGCGGCGCTACATATTGAGTTGAAGCGCGAGCGGTGGCTGGAACGCGGGCGCGACTTGATCGGTTACCGCGCTCAAGCACAGGTGATGAAGAGCCGCTGGGCGTCTGCGGGGCAAACGGCCCCCGTTGAAATCATTCTCGATACCACGGCATAGGGGGTAATGCATCATGAGTGTTTTGTCGTGCTATATCCCGGAGTTTTTACTGAGCGTGGCAAGCCGCCAGGGTCAGACCAGCGCCGAACACCCCCTGGCTTTGATGGGCGAGGATGGGCGTGTGTTGGCCGTCTCTCCACCCGCTCGTATATGCGGGGTGGCTGGCGGCATGACCATGCGTCAGGCGCTGTCACGCTGCCCGGATCTGACTTCGCATGAACTCGACATGCGCTCTTGCGAAGCAGAACATGCCGCATTGCTGGGAACGCTCGCACAGACGGGGCTGCCGGTGGAAGCGCAAGACTGGGGTAGCGCCTACGTCGATCTGCGGGAAGTGTCGCGGGATATGCCTGATGCACAATCGCTGTGCGCCGATCTGGGTCGCCAAGTGCGCCGGGCATTGGGCGACACACTGCAACCCGCGCTTGGCTGGGACACCGGCAAGTTCACCGCCCGCGCTGCGTCAGTGCGAAGCAAACCGGGGCAGATGCGCCTGGTGAGTC
>CAIXPS010000591.1 GCA_903921365.1 uncultured bacterium
AGCGCAGAGATGGTTAACACCACTGCGGTAGCCGCAAGCAGGATGCGAAAGTTATCTTTCTCCGGAATCTGCAATGTCCCGCGCCTGTGAGCATCCGCAATGAGCAACACTGCCCCAAGCACCCAGGTCAACAGCACCATAGCGAGAACACCGAGCGCCGGGGCGCCTCGCACAATGGTTAACGCGTTGATGAACACCTGACCGGGGATTGCGTTCCTGTCTGAGTTGTTAATAAAGTCAAACGCCAGAACGCCAAGGATCAGACCCAGGAAAAGTCCACTCACCGCGACGGTGCTAAACCACACGGGTAATTGGAAACTGCTTCCTGATGAGCGACGCTGTGTATAGGTTGTTGCGCTCGCTTGCATCTGCCGGCGCGCGCGTCGCGTAGCCCCTGCCGCACTTCTGGCGGTGGAGGCGCTGGGCGCGCTCGTTTTCGCAACTGCTGCGGCTGCCACTGCCGTTGTCGCAGGCTCAACGGGCGACTCGACTGCCTTGACATCGCGCACGTAGCCGAGACCCACGATGACAAGTATTGCCGCATACGCCCAGAATAGCGTCCGGGTAGACGCAATCGCAATGCCAGTATGGATTTCGATAAAGTGCGCCATGACCGCAGACACCAGCGCAATTAACAGCACCTGATCCCGCAGCGATACAGTAACTCTTGTGGTCGTCTCCGTCTTGCTCAAAGAGTTGATCAATGCGCTGATCACCAGATAGATGGTTATTCCGACGGCCACACCGGCGGCAATCCCCACTCCGATCAACTCAGGCCCTTGCAGCAGGATGCCGCCAATAGCGCCGGCGACGCCGCCCAGCACCCACAAAACAGGAAACAGCACCTTCTCAAAGCGCGACGCTAAAAGGCCTATCCACTTAAATCCAAAGTAAAAGAAGCTGCCGAACAGGAACATGTAAGCCAGAAACCCCACCAAACCGGTAATCACAAGAGAATCCCAGGTTTCATTATGGCTGCGGTCAGGAGACGCGTTGCGCGCCTCGAAGTGCGCTAGATCCGTTGGATAAAACGGGTTGTAAGCCACATACATGGATTCCGGGCCATAGCCCACCAATGGCCGTATTGCATTGAACACATCGACACGACCATCCGGGAAACTCAGCGGCGCATGTGGCTGCACAAGTTTCACATCGCCTTCCCATATCAAAACGCGCACAGCGTTGGTGCCGCCCTCAGTCTGCATGACTGAGCTCAATCTGCTAAACAATGTGAATTCGCGCAGCTTGTCGAACAGCGCTGAATGATTAAAGTTCAACATGAAGAAGAACCCCAGCCCGACAAGTCCTGCAGCCAGATACCCCAGTGTCAAACCGAGGCGCAACTTCTGGCGGCGCACAAGCTGTATCAACAGAAGCACGATGAAGAAAAGGCCAGCCAGCCAGCCAAGCTGCGGGCCGCGGCTCCCTGCCAGGATCAAGACAATGTAGGCATTCAGCAGCGCGATCAGAATGTAACCCGCAGCCCGAATCACATCAGAGACACGCGCCTCGTTCGTTGTCAGCACGGAGCCAAACGCTTCCGCGATCTTGCCCACTGTCAGGAAAAATGTCATCACGAGATAGGCAGCGATAAAAATAGCATTGCCCATATTGCCGGCAACGCGTTCGGTCACATCGCCGCCCCACGGCAACGGGTCGACGCTAGCCCGTTGTATCAGACCATAGATTGCAATCGGCAGCGAGGTGATGATGATGAGGTTTATGAGCCGATCCAATTGCACCCGGGTGCGCATGCCCTGGATGATCATCAGGAAAATAACGATGTATGAAAAGGTGGTGTATGTGCCCTGCAAGCGCTGGTATGACCCGAGCAAACTCGTGCGCGGCGCCACTGACAAGGCCGTGCTGATCATGTAAATCGCAACCAGCAGAAGCGTCGGGAGCACGAGCGGCGTGCGCCACGATATGCGGTTCTCGCGATTCGGGTTCTTGCGTTCTTCCACCCACTTCACCAGCCAGGCCGTCGCCATGACGAGGGCGATTGAGCGCACTGTCGTCAACTTGTCGGGCTCAAACACCCGGCTGGAGTAGATATTAAAAAACAGAGGGGCTACGATCAACGCCGCCAGCCAGCCTGCCTCGATAAACCGGTCACACCACAAACTGAGTTTGCTGGCATGCGTTACCGTTTTGGCTGGTTTTACCGCCTCGATCGGATTGCCTGGTACTGTTGCTGTGGCAACCATAGACATTCGCATTCACCTCTTTCTGTATTTATCGCAAATCACTGATAATCCAATGACACCGCATCGGCCGCCATTGTTACTGTTATCGACATCATTATCGCCATCGTGGAAGGCACACGTATATTACCAGAGCATAGCGTAATGCACTACAGCCAGATTGCTTTGGTATCATAATCAGGCTGAGTCTAGTTCAACTAAGAAAACAGATAAGGAAACAGAATAGCAATGAGTTCAATGATCGACCCTGCTGCCCGATATTTGAAGTCCCACGAGTGGGCGCGAGTGGAAGGCGCTGAGATAGTCGTCGGTATCAGCGACCATGCCCAGGATGCCTTAAGTGACGTGGTTTACGTCGAACTCCCGCGCGTAGGCGCCACGCTGAAGAAAGGGGACGCCTTTGGCGTGGTTGAATCGGTTAAGGCTGCTTCCGATGTCTATATGCCGGTGGGCGGCGCCATTACGGCAGTGAATAAAGCGCTGGAGAAAACCCCCGAATTGATCAATAAGGCTCCCTATGGCGACGGGTGGCTGATCAAGATTGCCCCGGATAACGCGGCAGAACTGAACGACCTGCTTGACGCAACGGCCTACGGTCAATTCCTCGCCGAGGAAGAACACTGATCGCGTCCGCCGAGTCGCTCCGATAACAAATACTGACTAGCGCCGGTTCTCATTTCATGAACTACATTCCACATACAGATGCTGAACGCCAGGTGATGCTTGATATCATCGGTGTAAGCAGCCTTGATGGCCTTTTTGATGCTGTGCCAGAGAAGTTTCGATTTCCGCACTTGCGCCTGCCCGAAGCAACGACGGAGATGGAAATCGCCCGCGAAATGCTTGGGCTGGCAGACACAAACGCCGACTTAAATCACCACGCCTGCTTTCTTGGCGCGGGCGCCTACAATCACTACATTCCGGCGCTCGTCGATCACATCCTTCGGCGCGGCGAGTTTTTTACGGCGTACACGCCCTACCAGCCAGAGGTCAGCCAGGGAACGCTTCAGGCGATTTTCGAGTTCCAGAGCATGATCGGCAATCTCACCGGCATGGAAGTATGCACCGCATCGCATTATGACGGCGCCACAGCATTCGCAGAAGCCGTGCTCATGGCGGTGAATACCACTCACCGGGACAAGGCGATCCTCTCACCCGCGATCAATCCACAATGCCGCCAGGTGACGCGCACATACACCCAATTCAACCCGACGCTGACTATCGTCGGGGATGGCGCACTCACGAATAGCGTTGACGACCTGCTAAAGCTTCTGGACGATCAAACCGCCTGTCTGTGCATCAGCAACCCGAACTTCTTTGGCCAGTTCGAAGATGTGACGGAGCTTGCGGAAAAAGTGCATGCGAAAGGGGCGTTACTGATCGTTTCTGTTAACCCGATATCGCTGGGGCTGTTCAAGCCTCCGTCCGACTATGGCGCCGATATCGTCGTCGGGGAAGGTCAACCTCTGGGCGTGCCGATTGGGTTTGGCGGGCCTTACCTGGGGTTCTTCTGCACAACGCGCCAGTATATGCGCCGCATTCCAGGGCGTATTGTGGGTGAAACTGTCGATAAGACGGGCGAACGCGGCTACGTCCTGACGCTCAAGACGCGCGAGCAGGATATCCGGCGCGAAAAGGCCACCAGCAACATCTGCACGAATCAAGGCCTCATGGCACTCGCCGCATGCGTCTACATGAGCGTGATGGGCAAGCACGGTCTGCAACAAGCAGCCAACTTGAGCTACCAGAAGGCTCACTATGCGGCTCAGCAGATCGGTCAACTCGCTGGGTACACCGTCTGGGATGATCGTCCTTTCTTCAATGAATTCGTCGTACACTGCCC
>CAIXPS010000592.1 GCA_903921365.1 uncultured bacterium
ACTTTACAAACCAATTCATCGTGACGGATTTGTATCAGATGCAGCCAATGGATATTGTCGCCCGGATAGCGGAAGCAGCTGCGTCCAAGGGTCGGTTCATTCAAATTGAGAATGACTTAAAGAACCTGTATCCGTGGTTGCTCCAAGTTCCTGAAGACCTAAGGAATCAGCAGGATTTGATAACCCAAGAGCAAAAGGCGCGGCAAGCTGATACGGCGGCATTGGGCCGGCAAATAGGGGATGCGGCTAAGACGGCCAACGATTCTCTACAACAGGTAGCCCAAGAGCGAACAGCGCGGCAAGCTGATACGGCGGTATTGGGCCGGCAAATAGAGACTGCGACTAAGACGGCCAACGATTCTCTACAACAGGTAGCCCAAGAGCGAACGGCGCGGCAATCCGATAGGGCGGCATTGGGAGAGAAAATAGAATCTGAAAGTACCAAACTACGGAACGAACTAGCCCAAGAGAGAAAGGCGCGGCAAGAAGAAAAAACGACTTCGGTGCGGAACCTAAAGACAGTAGTTGAAGCAATATCAACATTACAGAGCCAACTAGCGCAAGGGCAAAATGTGCCGCAAGAGGTAATCACAGCATCGGTTCAAGCCATCTCTGCGCTACAGAGCCAACTAGCCCAAGAGCCAGTAGAGCAGCCAACTAGGCCCCCGGTTGCTACGGCAATCGACTTGAGGGGCAAGATAACAAAATTTGCGAATAGGGTGTGGCCAAGAAGGACTAACCAGGATGCTCCATTGGAGTTCAACCTGAATCCAAGTGAGCCGAACCAGGATAAGTTCGGCATGCAATTCAACAACAATTTCAGCATCTCAGTGTTTTCCAAACATCAGTCAGCGGATAAACGGACCAAATCGCCTAATCTCAATGCCCTGAGGTATAAAGTCCAAGACCAGAATCGTCAAATGATCAGCTTCGCATTATGCACTGGCCCGGCTGATTCCCCGCAGAGTCATGAGGCTGCCGATTTCCTGGCTGAGAAACTGGTCGATTACCTGAATGCACACACGGGCAACGACAGCCAGCAGCAATCCCTTCGTGACGCACTGATGTCGGCCTCGGATGATTGGAGCAAGGGGAAATCAACCAAGTCGAAGGTTGATGTGAAAGGAGCCGGTGGCAAAGATTGGGTTGGCACACCACGGGGTGGAAACGAGTCGGCAGATCAAATAGCCTTTTTCTGTGGTTCTATTGATATGCGACCAGGCGGGAAGACTACAGTCGCATGGATGGGACCCAGGCTGGGCAAGGTGGTTGACGGCAAGGAAAATAGCCTTTTGACGGCTTCTGATGAAAATAAAGATAAAGGAAGTTTCTGGTCACCCGCAGCTGGCTCTAAAGGTGAGCCGCACCTACAAGAATTTGACACTGAGAAGTTAGACCGGATTGTAGTGTTCAGCCCAGGTCTGCTTCCAGAGCAACAAAATGCGTTACTCGCAGCCAGAAATAAAAAGGAAGAGAAGAGTGGACTCATCAGCCGCACTAATCGCAAGTGGTCCCATAATGCCACTTTTCTAGCGATCCGACGTAGCCCTCCATCTCGTGTTCTCGCAAAAGAGCCAATTAAGCGTTATGTGCGCACTTATGGCATGGATTTAGTTGGATTGGGATTGGCAGGCGTCATAATTCTTGTGGTGCTTGGAACCATTATGACAAAGCTCGGAAGTAGCCCTGAACTTTCAGGAAGCACCGCCATTGCTCAAGCAACAGCTACAATTAGCGCACCGCCTGCCAGATCCACTAACGCTGTAGAACCAACTGTCAGTGTTGTTCTCACGACACCGTACCCGACGGCTACAACCCCGCCAACCCCGCCAACCCCGACATCAAAGCCCGTAATTTCCCCAAGCCCTACGGCTACAGATACAGCGCAACCCATACCTGAGATGCCAATTCGCGATGCAAAGGTTACAGAGGCACCAACTTATGTATATACCACTGAACAGGCAGCTAAAGATGGGACTGAATTACAACGATTGGGTTTTTTGGCTTTCTCAACCACCACAGCAAAACCATTCTCTATAACCGGGCGATCAGAAGATGCCCAAGCCTATTGTGTGGAGACCCAAGGTATACGGCCAGGCTGGGTTCCAGCCAAGTCGATCCAATTACCGGCAAGAATAAGCCCGATGCTTTTGCCCGTGTCGGAATGTAAGTAGGATTCACATCTACAGGAGGCTAAGACAAGTGATATTGAGATATCTATTGCGCCACCTGGCCTATCTTTGCGTGCTCGTGTTCCTCACTGCGTGTAATTCAACGACGTCAGTTACCACCACTGCGACGGTGATTCCCTTAGCAACGCTCATGATAACAACCAGCGATCTGGTAAAGGTCGCGGGGGAAGGAGCACCGATACCGATTTCTGGCGCGAGGGTGGAAATTGGTGACAGGACAACGAAAACTGATGCTGACGGGCATTTTACGTTGGGTTCAATTACACGCGGAACCTGCTTGCGCATTTTTGCAGACGGCTACGCCCCAGGGGAATGGCTGTTGAATCCACCAATCCCAACAATTTACGAGCTTCAACCTCTTAATACAGTAAGAACAATAACTCCAACCCCGACCCATCGTGATTGTTCACCTCCTGCAACTCAAACACCGACTGCAGATAATCCACTGTCACCAGAAGATAATGCTGCAGTCACAGGGAAACACATCATAGTGTATCTCAGCCAGCAAAAGCTTTATGCCTACAACGGTAACGCATTGGTGACCTCCATGCAGGTGAATGCGAAAGGCACCATGACAGGTACCTTTAAAGTGCAAAATCAACTGCCTCTCGTGAATTCAGTAATAGCTGGATGGCAGTTGCCTTATTGGCTAGGCATTTATTTTATCGGCACTACCCAGAATGGCATCCATGGCCCCGAGAAACTAGGAAATGGCGAAAAGGCATTTAACTCGCTAGGCTGTGTTGTGATCCTGACGGATGATGATGCTTTGAGACTGTATAAGTGGGCATCAGTCGGCACACCTGTAATCATACGTTAAGCGATAAACAATCATCAGGCATAAATAATGTCGACTCTCCAGGCTTTAGCGGGAATCGGACATAACGGCATCGAGTGATCACTGGCGGCAGTCGAGGGCGGTGGGCGCGAATCCTGAGGGGGACTCGTCGCCATAGCCCCATTCCCGGTCGGTGAAGGTATTCTGGGTGAAGTGAACGAAGCCGAAGGCGCCGCGCCGATGCCACGCGAGTTGGCGCGCGCTGGGCACAGGCCCATGAGCACTGGGTGAATCCATGTGGTTCCTCATCAAAGATAGTCAGGTCAAGTTGCAGTCGATTGGTTGAATGATTCAATCAAAGCCAGATAAAGTATAGCAATCATTCCTGATTCGATAAAATCGTGCAACGCGCATCCGCTGCGTGAACTGACTGCACTGAAAGAGAGTACCCGCCAGCACGCTATGCGTGGCGGAACGTTTGCGCTACCACAAAGACAGCGGGTTGCGCTTCATGCATGATTTCCGCGTGCCCTTCGACAACAACCAGTCGAGCGGGATTTGCGTGCTTTACTCGATGGCACTCCTGTTGCATTACAACTGGCCTGAGCAGTTACCATAATGATTGACATACGAACCATCATTGTTAGTTACGTAACCACCAACCTTGTTTGTGCAAGCATCATGGCGTCGCTCTGGCTCCAAAACCGGAAACATTTTGCCGGGATTGGTTTTTGGTTTGGGAATTATGTTGCGATCTGCCTTGGATTTGTGCTGTTTGCACTGCGCGGCGTCGCGCCGGATTTTCTATCCATCGTGATCGCCAACGCAGCAATCGTCTATGGAATGCTATCACTTTACATGGGGTTGCAGCGCTTTGTCGGCAAAGCAGGATCCCAAACTCATAACTATGTTTTGCTGGCGATATTTGTGCTTGTTCACATCTATTTTACTCATCTCCACCCCAGTCTGCTGGCGCGCAACATCAACGTCTCGGTTGCCTTGTTTGTCTTCGCTTTCCAGATTGTCTGGTTCGTTTTCCGCAGACTCGACACGGCCTCATCTTCCAGCTTGCGCAATCTGGGCGTGATTGCTGCATTAATCTGCCTGATCAGCATTGTCCGCGTTGTCACGGATTTGATTGTTGATCCAGGGGCTGACTTTTTAACAGCAAGCTCTGACTCGATCGTGATCCTCGTTTATCAAATCCTGCAGATCGCTGTCGCATTGTCCTTGTTCTTACAAGTCAACCGCCGGCTGGTCGTAGGTTTAGAGCGCGACATCACAGAACGTAAACGGGCGCAAGAGGCGCTTCAACAGACCCAGGTGCAGGTGATCGAGCAACAACGCGCAGTGGCAATCTTAGAAGAGCGTGAGCGCCTGGCGCGTGAATTACATGACGGCATTGGGCAAATCCTTGGCTATGTCAACATCCAGGCGCAGGCGGCGCAAAGTCTGCTTGAGAAAAATCATATTGACGCGGCGCAGAAGAATCTGGAAGATATGGTTCAGGCCGTCCAGGACGTGCATAACAACCTGCGGCGCTATATTCTGGGCTTGCACGATTCCAGTGCGCCGCAGCGTGACTTTTACCAGGCCTTGCAGGTTTATTTAAACTCCTTTTACCAGGCCTGGGGCATCGAAACGGTCTTTAGCCCGCCACAAGATGAATTGCCTGCTTTGCCGGCGACGGTGGAAGATCAGCTTCTGCACATTGTTCAGGAAGCGCTCATTAATATCCGCAAACATGCCAGGGCGCGGCGGGTGGAAGTATTGATTACACTGCAAGCCGGTGAAATGGCGGTCATTATCAGTGACGATGGGCAGGGATTCGACCTACAGGGCGCACTCGGCGGAGCGGAGAAACACTTTGGGCTGAGTATCATGCGCGAACGCGCCGAGCAGGTGGGGGGGCGTCTAGAAATTCGTTCCACCCTCGGGCGCGGCACCCAGGTGTTTGCTCATATCCCGTATAGCTTGAAACCATCCTCTGAGAAAAATACAAAAGACATGTACGGTTTGCGAATTCTTCTGGCAGATGACCAACCGCTCTTTTTAGATGGGATGCGCAACCTGTTGAAGGCGCGCGGTCTGACGGTGGTCGGCGTCGCGCGCGATGGGTTGGAGGCTTGTGAGCAGGTGAAGACCCTGCGACCGGATGTGGTCTTGATGGATGTTCAAATGCCAAAGTGTGACGGGATCGAAGCCACGCGCCGCATCAAAGCCGAGTTTCCTGAGATCAAAGTGGTGCTTTTAACGGTTTCAGAAAACGACGAGGATCTTCTGGATGCCATAAAGTATGGCGCTTCCAGCTATTTGTTGAAGAACCTGGATGCCGGCCAGCTTTTCTCCACCCTGGACGGGTTGGCGCGGGATGAAATTCAAATTGCGCCGGAGCTTGCTGCGCGTTTGCTGAAAGAGTTCAATCGCGCCGGGGACGCGGTGCGCTCAGCAACTGACCCGGATGAAACGTTCCCGGCGGAGTTGACCCTGCGCCAGTGGGAGGTTCTGCGCCTGGTCGCGCGCGGCTTGACTTATAAGGAAGCCGGAAGCGAGTTACATCTCACCGAACCAGCAATCAAATACCACATGGCGCAGATATTGGAACGTTTGCAGCTGAAGAACCGCGAACAGGCAGTGGCTTATCTGCACCAGGTACAGGAAGCGCGCAAGAGAAAAGATATTCCCACGCACGATTAAACATCCACCGCGGGCGTGTTTGTGCTTGCTGGCGAGACTATCCCTTTCCTATACCCATTGTTATACCGGGGGATAGCGCCAAAAGGCTGGAGGATGGCTACGATGACGGTGTCTAGTTGGATTTCTAGATTGCCATTACACAGGAGATCATTACTGAATACTATAAAAAGAACAGCTAACCGCACACGTCAGAGCCGTTATACACCCAACGTCAACCGCATTCAGAAATACTAGCTACCCTTAGATATTTTTAGGAGAAGAAAATAATGAAGAAGAACCTATCCTTCCTGTTTGTTGGTCTACTGAGTCTCGGCCTGCTGTTAAGCGCCTGTGGCGGCGGCGCACCGGCGCCGGCGACCTTTAGTCAACTGCCGGTTTTCAGTGGCGCGAAGGAATCCACCAGTGAGATACTGGTCGGCGCACTGAATGTCATGACCGATGCGTTAAAAGGGGAGAGCACGATAAAAAGCGTCGAAGGCAAGGGGTACGACGTGCCAGCGGGCACAACGTGGGACGCGATTAAATCGTTTTACACCCCCGCCCTTGAAAAGTCCAGTTGGACAGCAGGTCCTGGGGGCGCCGATACTCTATCTTTCATCCGCGGAACCCAGAGCGTTGTCGTTAAGTACAGCGAGAGTCTTGGCCTCATTGTCCTGCTGACCGAGGCAAAGTAAGAAGTCCATGAAGGGTGAAAGTGGCTCAAACTACACACTGACAGAACAATAACAATAGCCCTTCGGGATTTTGCAAAAAGCATCTCGGAGGGCTTGCTTTATCTCAACAGATATGAACAACGCACAGCCACCCCCAAGTATTTTGCTCTACGGCAACTCTATTTGGATCGAAATTCTCGCATCCAAATTACGCGAAAATAAGGGTTGGGAAGTTATGCGTAGAAATAGCGGCGTTATTACAAATGAGGAGGAGATTGATATCATTGTCACAGACTTGTGTGACATAACCGTTTCCGAATCTCTGCCCATGTTGAGCGCCCTGCCTGGAGTTATGCTAATCGGCGTAGACGCGATTGCGAATACGCTTACTGTGTTGACCGGGCGTTCGCACCCGGCGATAGGTCTACAAAGTGTGCTGGATGCACTAAAACAGGCGATCTGAAACAAGACGCTGTGTGCGCCAAGCACCGGTGAGTCCTACACCATGGAATCGGACTTGGTTGGTCTATACAGAGAAAAGCCGTGAAAACGTGTCTGCCGCCATGGCTGGGCGCTCGTCAACGGCTTTTGGAGCCTTGTCATAGACGCGATAACATTCGCGATAGTAGTCGTTGCGGATGGCCGCTCTGTCCGGTGTTGGCGAAGCGAGCTGATGGAACAAGCGCGCAAACCAGAGCAGCGACTGGCGGTACCGCTCCGGCGAGGGGAACAGCGGCAGATCGCACCCCGCCATATCGGCGCCTTCCAGGCGTTCGATGATCTCGCCGTAGGCCTTGCGCGCCTCAAT
>CAIXPS010000593.1 GCA_903921365.1 uncultured bacterium
ACTTTACAAACCAATTCATCGTGACGGATTTGTATCAGATGCAGCCAATGGATATTGTCGCCCGGATAGCGGAAGCAGCTGCGTCCAAGGGTCGGTTCATTCAAATTGAGAATGACTTAAAGAACCTGTATCCGTGGTTGCCCCAGGTTCCTGAAGACCTAAAGAATCAGCAGGATTTGATAACCCAAGAGCGAACAGCGCGGCAAGTTGATACGGTGGCATTGGGCCTGCAAATAGGGGATGCGACTAACACGGCAAACATCTCTCTACAACGAGTAGACCAAGAGCAAAAGGCGCGGGAAGCTGATACGGCGGCATTGGGCCTGCAAGTAAGGGATGCGACTAAGACGGCCAACGATTCTCTACAACGAGTAGACCAAGAGCGAACGGCGCGGCAAGCTGATACGGCGGCATTCGGGCTGCAAATAAGAAAAGCGGCTGAGGAAATCGCTACACTAAAGAAAGCCCATGAAAAAGATAGGGAAGAATTGGAACAGCTAATTGATTATACGGTTGAGGTAAAGGCGACAATTGCTGCTCCACATAGTCAACCAGCCCGGGAGCAAAAGGAGCGGCAAGAAGAAAATGAGGCGGCACTAGGTCGGCAAATAACTTCCTTGGTTGACGCAATCTCCAAACTACAGAGCCAACTAACCCAAGAGCAAAAGGCGCGGCAAGAAGAAACGGCAGCATTGAAGCAGCAAATAGAGAATGCAGTTAATGCGCGAAAAGCTACTTTACAAAGCCAAATAACGCCTGTACCCGCATACGCGCCGTTGCCGCGTTTTGTGCGCGTTAATGGAATGGATTTAGTTGGCTTGGGATTGGCAGGCGTCATAATTCTTGTGGTGCTCGGATTCATTATGACAAAGCTCGGAAGTAGCCCTGAACTTTCAGGAAGCACCGCCACTGCTCAAGCAACAGCTACAATTAATGTACGGCCTGCCACATCCACTAATACTGTAGAACCAACTGTCAGTGTTGTTCCCACGACACCGTACCCGACGGCTGCAATCCCGCCGCCCCCGACATCAAAGCCCGTAACTCCCCCAAGCCCTATAGCTACTGATACAGCGCAACCCACACCTGAGATGCCAATTCGCGATGCAAAGGTTACAGAGGCACCAACTTATGTATATGCCACTGAACAGGCAGCTAAAGATGGGACTGAATTACAACGATTGGGTTTTTTGGCTTTCTCAACCACCACAGCAAAACCATTCTCTATAACCGGGCGATCAGTAGATGCCAAAGCCTATTGTGTGGAAGTCCAAGGTAGTCGGCCAGGCTGGGTTCCGGCCAAGTCGATCCAATTACCAGCAGGAATAAGCCCGATGCTATTGCCTGTATCGGAGTGTAGGTAAGTGGGCAGTTGTTCTGGTATTTTATCGCCAGGGGATGCTCTTCAACCGAAATCGGTTTAATCGAGAAGGTGTAGTTGCGGCCATGATTACTCGGTGAAAACTAACGAAGCGAGACACACTGGATTTATAATCCAACACTAAGGTTCTCGCCATGCTCAGCTAACCTTCGGGCGGATTGAGAGTACAATAAACTTGGTTTGATGGTATCCCTTATCGGCCGACTGTAACAATGCAACTAAATCTGAACGGCTAGCTTGATCTGCATGCAAAGCCTTTCGAGCATGATCTTGTTTTTTTAGGAAATTTAAGTCACGAGGGTTTACGTGAACAAACAACGGCGCAACAGACAATTTCAGGATTTGCAAGGCAGCTTTTTATACATTATTCGGCATATCACCGAGAGGTTCGGGCGACTGGTTATCGCCTTTCTTGCTTTTGTTGTCGTGGCGTTTGCTGCCTGGTGGGGAATTTCGCATGCCTGGCCACAAACTGTGACTGAGATAGCACAAAATTCGTTCAGCGGCCAGGCTACTCCGCAGGCAACTGCCCCCCAACTATCTATGGCATCAACGCCGCAAGCAACGAGCACGAACGCACCCACCCAGGTTCCAAATTCGACCCTGGCTCTGACGCCAACTCGCGCTTCGCCAGTGCCCACACCAACGCTTGAGACGCCCGCACCTCCCGTCGCCGTAAAGGCATTTAGCGTGGTGGCCACTGCCGGCTGGAAAGACATCGAAGTATCTGTAAAGCAGGGCGAACGGGTCAGAATCCAGTATGTCTCGGGGACATGGTCAGATGGGATCACGCCCTCACAGGATGGTTCTGGCGGACCCAATGCCGTCATGTGCGTGATTGACATCTGCCCGATGCGCAATTATCCAGAAGGCATGTTGGTTGGCCGCATTGGCAATCGGATTTTCGCCATTGGCAATGACCTCTCTTTCGTGTCCGCCCTGGCAGGCACGCTTCAGGTAAGAATGAACGATTCGGATCAAGGCTCTGGTGACAATTCGGGAGAGATACAAATTCAGATCACCGTCTCAGATCAACCATAATCGAAAATTACCACAGCAGTCTACTCATTAATAAAAGTTGGCATTTTCACAATACATAGCATGGTTTCATAATTTCATATCGAGGTGGGCCTATGGCAAAACAACTTAGGAAGATGAAGATAGGTGTATGGGGACTTCCGCAGTCAGGCA
>CAIXPS010000594.1 GCA_903921365.1 uncultured bacterium
AAAGTTGCGGATCAGATCGAGCAGCCGCTCCTTGTTGCACAACTGCGCTAAAGGACTGTCGAGCAGCGCACCAGCTGCAGGCGCCTGATCAGCCGCGCCTGTGACCCGTTCTTTCCACGCAACAAAGAACTGTTCAGGTGTACCGGTAGTACCGTAACGAAGCCCCTGAGAATCACTGCCCGCCATCACCAGTTGCACCGTGCTGAAAAAGCCCTTGTTGAAAATCTCCTCCTGATTGGAAAAAATCTGACGCACGCCGTCGGCTATCTCAACCGAGCTGCGCTTAAGCTCAACCACCACGATAGCGATGCCGTTGAGGTAGAGCACAATGTCAGGCCGTCTTTCGTAACCGCCTTTGAGTGTCACCTCTTCAGCAAGGGCAAAGTCATTCTTTTCAGGCTTCACCCAGTCGATCAGGTGAACCGTCTCATGAGCCTGCCCTGCAGCAATCTGTACCGGCACTCCATAACGCAGCAACTGATAGGTGCGCAAATTAGCCTGGTAGAGCGTTACTCCTGTAGTGTCAGCCGCCGTTTCGAGCTTTTGCAGGGCAGCGGAGATATGAGCAGCCGAGTAACCACGGCCCATGAGGTTATCGCGGAGCAGCACAGTTTCGATAGAGCGATTGTTTTCGCGTTTGCTCCACTCGCCAAGGTAGCGATAACCGAGGCAGTCAGGCCGCGCCTTGTCTGAGAAGAGAGCAATGACGCGGATTTGCGTCCTGCGTTCAGAACGGGGTTGGTCAGACATAAAAACCTTTTGAGTGACAAAAGTTGGTGTTGTCAAAGTCGGTCAGCAAAACAGTCATGTTAATTTTCCCAATTCAACTGTGGCCAGTACTGCATGCTCAAAGCTCTCCGCCTGAGAGCATATCTGCTTGACCTGCCCCCATTGAGAGGTAATGCCTGGAGCATGATTTCGATATTCCATGACTTTCTTTTTGATACGCTCTTTCTTGGGAAGTATCTCCAGTCTCCTTTCCACGCTGGTATCGCACTCAGCTCTTACCAGAAGCGCATGTGCAGGTGGAAAAATGGCGGCAGCAAGCCATGTGCCCGAAGACTGGGCGGGCAGGCAATAGAGAGTTCTGTGCATCGGCAGGAGTCCCCCAAGCCAACTTTTCAGTACCCCCTCAATCTGGTCGCGAATTGCGCTGACCGGCGGACAGGGTTGTTCAGGACAAGGCAAACTTACCCACTGCCAATATCGTGCCATCAATTCAACCTCCGGGCTACAGTCGGCGTATGACATTCCTGCCACATCAAGATCAAGATGAATGATAAGCAAGTCAAAACCGGCAAGTGTATAATCGGTACCGTTCATTTCTGTACAGCGCAGACGGGTATCATGGCACCATTTTCGTACACCGCACCAACCAGTGCCCATTGTGGGGCGTGTTGCTTCAGGTTGTAACTGCGTCATAATAAAGGGACGAAGCAGAATCGCATTCAAAGCAGCCAAAATGATTTTATAGTCGGTTGGGCCTTCAGCCACCAAGGCAATACGCAGTTGATCAGACATTCGGCACCGCCCCTAAATTTCCCATTGCCCACAGGCGCGACAAGGGGTATTGCTGATTCAAAGATGCCAGTTCCGGGGTCAATATTATCTGCCGGACACAAGTCATACCATCGCTGTTACGCTCCACGGCAAACAATCGCACCTCGGGATCGGCCAAGTCCAGTCCATCAAGCACTGCGGGATTGTGCGCAGTAAACAATAATTGACGTTCGGGATCATTATGGCGCAACCAGCCCGACAAGCGAGACGTAAGACGGGTCAACAATCGGGGATTGAGTGCTTGATCCATATTGTCAATAGCCAACAATCGAGGCACTTGTGGCAGAAGGCAGAGCAAGGCACAGAAGATCACGTAAAGCGCTCCTTCACTGGCATCGTAAGCCGTCAGCTCGTTGCGGCTGC
>CAIXPS010000595.1 GCA_903921365.1 uncultured bacterium
ATTATTGTTGTCGGCGACGGCTACATGGGTGGCGATGCAGACCTCGTTCGAACATTTTCGGATATAAAACTTAGCCGACACAAGAGCGTTTCATCTACGTCCGAAAGAGGGACGCAGATCAGCGGCGGCATCAACGCCGCGCAAAACGACGTTATTGTTCTGCTTCATGCTGATTCCAGGCTCTTGCCTGGTGCGATTACCCGTATGCTGCAATCGCTTCGGGAAAACGACAGCGTTATCGGCGGATGTTTTGGCGCCATCCAGCGGCCCGGCATGGGCCTGAACCGGCTTGCGCCTGTGTTGAACAGGATATGGACACTTGCCTCGGGCATTTCTCTTGGGGGTCAGGTGAAGTTCTTCAGGCGTGAGGCATTGCCGGATCATTTCCCTGCAATCAAGCTTATGGCTGATATCGAGCTGTCACTCCGCATGAAGGAAAATGGGGCTCTTATCTTTATCCCGTGCGGCTTTAAGTGCGCAGCCCGAAGGCAAAAGCAGGCCCGGAATTGGTCGGATTTTATGAAAACGATTTATGAAACGACGCACTATTTGATGTTAAGAAGATTGGGTCTGGTAAAATCAAGCAGTGCGTGCGATGCTGATCATCGATGAAGATACAAGCATTTCGCGGATATGTTCATTAAAAAAATAACGACTAAGAACGTCTGCGGAAAGGTATTTAGCACCGGCTACTAAACGTATACACTGCTGTTCCCAGCACTGGCAAATGAAGGGTCGATCCATTTCCCATTCAGTAGAGGGATAGAAAAAATTTAGATCTTCGCCAGGTGCAATATTACGGGCGGCAGTTACAGTCAACGCAGCGGTATCCACGATAGTGTTGGGTTCGCAGGAATGGTTCAAATAGGCGAGTATGCCCAGCTCTTCAATATGGGTGTGCTGTCCAGTTTGAATGGTTTGATAGGTAGGCCGGTGAGTGACTTGATACTGAGTAATATGATGGATTAGCTGGCCGCATATATAAGATTCATCAGTCACGAGCCGTGCCCCGTAAGCACTGCAGCCATTTTCAATCTTAAGCATAGGTATTCCTTTCTATTTTTAGCCTATTTGAACAATTGGATTAATAAATTTTGCTTGATCAACATTAGGTCGTGGCGTGAAACCCAGATGTGACGCTGCTATCAATCGGTGGCGGTGTGCTACTCGAAGAGTACGGCTGGGTAGGCAAATCCGTTGTAATTCCTTGCAGAGGAAATATACGCGCCGGCAGGAAATACAAGGAGGAGGTCGCCCTCACGCAAGTCCGCTGGCAATTCGATCGCTTCGCCGAAGATGTCGTGGGAATCGCAGGTCGGCCCTGTCACGACGTAGCTCCTTGTCTGGCGTGAACGAGGTTGGGCCGCGACGACCTGATACTTGACGCCTGCGTAGATCCAATAGAACCCCTGATTGATGCCGGAGTCAACGTAAACCCAAGCCTGGTCGCGCCGCTGCATCACATCGAGTACGCGGCAAACCATCACGCAGGCATTAGCCGCGATGAACGAGCCTGGCTCAGCATAAAGCAGTAGCCCCAACTCTTCCTTGAGAATTCGCAACGTCGGACGTAAGACATCAGCAATGTCCTTAAGCCGCGCGTACTGGTCCCCGCCATGTGCGGGGAAGCCTCCCCCGATATTGATCGAGCGCAGGGGAATCCCTTGTCGGATGCACGATTCGGCAATCTGCACAGAGTGTTGAAGTGCGCGAGACCACGAATCCAATCGCCCATTGTTCCAGCCTACATGGAAGGCGAGGCCTACGGGGACAAGTCCTGCGTCTCGTGCTGCGGTACACAGGCCGACCACCTCGTTGCCAGGCGCGCCGAACTTGTGATGAAGCTTCCATTCCGCGCCTTCGTTGGATACCTCAATCCGCACATACACCTCACTTTGAGGAGCATGGCGCTGAATCTTGCGCACTTCGCTGGCGGCATCGAAGGCGAAGGTGCGCACGCCAGCCAGATGCGCCCGTGCGATGTGCTCGGGGGATTTGATGGGATTGCTGAAGATGACGTCGCTGCTTGCAATGCCGGTGTGGAGCAACAGATACAGTTCGTCGGAGGAGGCTGCTTCGAACCGTGCGCCCTGGTCCCGTAAACACACCAATACTTCTGGCACATTATTGGCTTTGACGGGAAAAAAGACAGCGTCCACAGGGAGCAGGCTGCAGAAGCAGCGATAGTTGTACTCCAGCAACGCCTTGGAGGTCAGAATGAGCGGAGTCTTGCAACGGCCTTCCGACTGGATACGATCCAGCAGCAGCAGAAGGGTCTCCGGGATGACAGACAGCGCTTTCATGCCTTCGATGCCGCCATCATTACGAAACTTGCATAGGGCCGCTGCAATCCAGCCTCTGCCTCGACAATCTCGTATTCGATGGTTGGAGAAGGGAACCCACACTTCGGCAAGATGCGGAGAAAGTCGTGTTCATCGACCTGCCGACACGAAAACCGGTAGTCACCTACCGGGTAGTCAGGGGTGCGGCGAAGGAACTGGAGGATGAGTCGTCCCCCGGGACGCAACAGTGAGAAAATACGCGCCATTCCTGCTTCAAAATCAATATGCGATGGCAGAAACTCCAAGCAGTAGTTGGTCATGAGAACGTCGTAGGAAGCCTCAGCAACTCCGGCAATGAGTGGAATCGCCCCCAAGTCGCAGTGGAGAAAACGCGCGATCTTCTGCTTGATGAGCTGCTCCCGCTGGAGGATATCGGCGCACTCGACAGCGGCGGAATCTTCAAGGGCGAGGGTTTCCTGTATGTATTCGCGCCATGTGAAAACCTCGGGCCTGCCTGCCATCCAGTCTTGGATCGCCTCGAAATTCGTGGCCAGAGAGTCCGCAACATGAATGGTCCGCACCCTGGGGGCAGCCGCGATGAACTGATAGACGGTGGGTCCACAGCCGAAATCGAGCATGTCCGCGCCTTCCGGACAGCGTTGGAACTGTCGCCACAAGAACCGCAGAATCGCCCGGTTCTCGTCGCCAAGGTATTCGTAATACTGCTTGACATAGACAGCAGGCCGGAAGTTCCCGGTCGTGTGAAACTCCTGGATGCTACTTTCTGAAGGCATTTCGTTCCGTTCTCGCTGCACCTAATAGTTGGGGACGACTACGATCACGCAGGCAGTGAAAAAGACTGTAAGGGCAACTCCGAAGCATATCCGATCAAAGCGCTGTGCTGCTTCCAACCGATCTTGGCCGGCCAGCACAAAAGACCTAATGCCTGCCAGGGCCAGCATCGCTAGGATTATGAATCCAGTAACAGTGAGTTTGCGCAGCAACGTCCCGGCGCCGTCCGGCACCTTCGCAGCGATGTCCATGTTGACAAAGACGTAGGTCATCACGATCGTTGCGTACATCGCCATGCGAGTCCCAAACTCGTCGGAGCGCAGGAACAGAGCGCAAAGACCGATGATCATGGAAATTACGATTGGGGCGAGCCCTTCGAGAATCGCGGAGGGCCGCGGACGCTCAATATCCAGGCCGAACGATATATGAGCATACCGAACGGAGCCTTGTTCCCTGGGGTCACCGAAGTTGCTGGCGTAGTCCACCGTCCATGCGCGTCCTGAGAATCCGTGCAAATCCCATCCCGATGCTCTCACGTCTGGGTGAAGCGTGGTGCTGCTATCATCGACCTTGTACAGAATCTCACGAATCGTACTCTTGGTGTCCTCCAACTCAATGGCAAGCCTATGACTATCCAGTGGGTAGGTCGAGAAATCCATGGAGCAACCGAACGTGCCCTGGACGTGAAACTGCTGGTAGAATCGTCCGTCCGGCAACTCTTCGGGCTTGCTGAGGCCTGCATCATCCGCGAATACCGGTTTTATCGTGGGAGCGCCCACTGCATTCATGATCTCGAAGCTCTTGGTGGGATCACGATCTCCGCGCCACAAGAACCAAAGGTAGAAGTCACCGATGAAGGTGTTGGCTCGAGTGTCGATGTTGCGCACGAAATAGAGATAAGCGCCCACCAACACTTCGGATGGCTCGGCAGGAACCTGCTGCAGCTCCTGACCGACCAGAACCGGCGCTGGGGGAATCGCATTTGCGGATGCCGCACCCTCCTGGTTAGGCCCGGCATGTACCACGAAGCATCCGCCACAAAGCACAACGATAACCAGGATGCAACATAGGAACGACGCAAATCGGGATGGCTCAGGTTGGCAGCCCAGGGTTGTTTGCCGACGGTGCAGAGTGCCTGAAACGCGCTCTTCTGCCTTTGATGTTCTTGTGATATTAATCCAGGGCATCCTTTTCCCTCCCGATGAAATGATAAGAACTTGACTTTTCCGCAGCCACAGGAATCGATGAAAAGACACCTCGAAGGCACCTAAATGCTATATCCATTGGGCAGCGAGCATATTTTCGCGCTTTCAGGGCATGCCACACTTTCTCATTGTTCCCAAATTTGCCATGCTCTATAGAAAATCAGCATCTGATTGTCAATCAAAATTATGGAAATAGGCTTCTGCGCTGCGGTGATAATTCGGGCAGTAGCTAAGGGCATGTACAAAATTAACTTGAACAAGTTGTATTTTTGGGAATGATCACATTCCTATTCTTGAAAATGTGGGTGTCGTTTCATTGTTGACTCATAAGACAGTCTCTGTCATCTTTCAAGAAATCTGCGATATTCCACCATTCTGGAAAAAGCCTTTACCGCCCGCTCCGGGCTTTCGTAAAACACACCCTTATACCGGCTGTCGTTGACGCTGCAAACGGTTTTATCCTGGCATTCCTTCAGAAGGCTGACCCCGAACACAGGTTTTTCACAGGTTTCCATCAAGCCAACTATGTGCTGGACATATTCGTCTTCAAACTCCAGCAGTTTCTCGCCCATCATGGCCAG
>CAIXPS010000596.1 GCA_903921365.1 uncultured bacterium
CTGCTCCTCATCGTGATCGCGGTCGTGCTGATAGCGATGGCTTTATTGTTGTGAGTCCACTCGTCGCGCGGAGCCGTGTCTCTGGGGCTATTGACCCGCCATCACAACCGTCAGACCCGCCTCTATACCACCAAGCACCTCGGTATACAGGCCATCCGTGGCGCCCAGTTTCACCTCAGCCTCTTTGGAGGAATTACCGTTCTGAATCGCGACGGTGTTTTTGCCGGTCTGCGTGTCAGTGTGAATTGCCCAGTTTGGCGCTAGAAGCAACCCCTCGCGCTGATCCACGACAATGCTCGCCTTGGCGGTCATCCCCGGGCGCAGTTGCGGGGTGTCGTTGCCAACCAGCACGCGCACGTTGTACGACACCACCCCGTTCACAGTCCCGGATGTGGGATCAATCCGCTGAACAGTGCCGGTGACAATCGTCCCTGGCAATGCATCCAGTGTGATCTGCGCCGCCTGTCCCGCGCTCACTTTTGCGATATCGATCTCGTCAACGCTGATATCGATGTAATACTGCGACGTGTCGATCATGCTGATCACCGGCTGCAACCCTGCCGACTCGCCCACCTTTAAGTTCACCGCGGAGATGCGCCCTGCTATCGGCGCCTTGATCGTGGCCTGCTCAATCCGGCGGCGCGCCTGCTTCACCTGGATTTCGGCCAGTTGCGTCTGCACCTGGGCGGTTTGTGCTTGCAGTTCGGCTACGCTGACTTGCGCCTTGGCCTGGTTTATATCAAATGAACGCGCCGGTGTCGTGACCCGATCCAGCGTCGCGCTGGCCTCCTGCACCTGCATGTTCGCGGCGGACAGCATGGCGGCGTCGGCCGGCTTGGCCGCCTTGTCATAAGCCGATTTTGCGGCGTTGAAGTTATTGGTCGCCTGTTCCAGAGCCAGTCCCGCCGGGCTGCCGCCAATCCCAGCCGGGTTAGCAGAAAACGCGCGGTCATAATCGGCCTGGGCTCGCTTGACAGCTGCCTCGGCATTGCGGTATCCGGCTTCCGCCAGCGCGTAGTCTTCGGGCAGCGATCCAGTCTTCACTTTGTCGTAGCTCTTCTGCGCAGCCGTATAGGCCGCCTGTGCCGCGTTGATGTCCGCCTGCCGGCTGCCTTCCACAGTGCGGCTGTAATTGGCAGTGGCCACGATCACCTGCTGCTGCGCCGTGGAGAGCGCGAGTTGTGCTTGCGCCGCGTTTGCCTGCGCCTGCGACAGCGACAATTCCAGGTCTGCGGTGTCCAACTGCGCGATCACCTCGCCATCAGCCACCGTCTGAGCCACTTCGACCGCGACTTTCTGGACTGTGCCCGCTTGTTGAAAGCTCAACTTGATCTCGGAGGCGGGTTGGATGTAGCCAGTGGCGCGCACCGCGCGATTCAAAGAGCCAGTCTTCACGACCTCGCTGCGCGAGTTGGCCCCGCTGCTCGCGCGGGCCGAGACCTGCGCGCACGAGGTCAGCGCGACCGCGCCAATGAGGGTAAAAACAATCAGGGTGTCAGGTTTCATAAACTTCATGTAAATTCCTAAATTAAACAAATTGCTTTGGTGTGAGTGCGCCCGCTTACTCGTACGACAGGGCTTCACGGATGCTTATTTGTGTCGCGCGTTGCGCCGGCAACAAACTGGAAACAATCGATATTCCCACGATCATAGCCAGCCAGATCGGCGACCCGGTCGGAGAAATCATAAACGTAAACGGGCTGAGACGCAAAGCCCCTGCCAGCAGGCTATCGAACAGAACGGTGACCGGGAGACTCAGCGGGAGTGCGATGACGAAACTGAGCATGCCAATGAGCAGCCCTTCGGTGATGAACATCATGCGCAGGGTGTTCGTCCGACCGCCAACGCTGCGCATCACGCCAATCTCGCGCGTGCGCTCCATGACGCTCAGGCTCATCGTCCCGGCCAGCCCCAGCCCTCCGACCAGCGCAATTAACAGCGCGACGACCAGCAGGATAATAATGATGATGTTGAACGCGTCGAGGACGTTGTTCACTGCCTCGGTGCGACTGGTGGTCGAGGTGATGTGGAGACTCCATTCGTTGTCAAAGACGCTCGATAGAGTCGCGGCCACGGTCTGCTGTGTGGCGATTCCGGAATCCACCGCCCGCACATTCAGGACGTTGACCATCTCGCTGCGCATGCCCGCGAAGTCGTCCACCGCCGACAGTTCGGCGTAAGCCACCGGCGCCTGGGCATTGATTACCCCGACCACCCGCCATTTCTTGTCGGTTGTCTTGTCGTTGTTTCGGCGCAGCGTGATCACATCGTCGACCTTGACGTCTGTTTCCTTCGTGTTGATCAACGCCGTCGACACGACGATTTCCTGGGTGTCGCTGCTTCCCGGCGCAACAGGCAGAAGCCACCTGCCTCTGGCCAGACTCGGCACGGCAAAGTGCGAATCCAACGGCACGCCATAAAACGGCAGGTTCCCACCGAGCACGTCGCCGGGGCGCAATCGAGCCGCCGAAGTGCTTAGCCAACCTTCCGATTCGACTACGTGGGCAATCGCGGAGGCGCGCTGTTCGGCGCTGTTTTTGTCTACGGGTCGCGCCAGTGTGGCTTGCACATCAAATGCCGACATGCCGAGTGACTTGCGCACATCGTGCGGGACGGCCTCGCCGACGTTCATGATGGCCATGAACAACGCGCCCGCCAGAACCAGCGTCAGGAGTGTGAGCACCAGGCGACTGGTATGGCGAAAAGTGTTGCGCACCGCCATCATCGTCTGGCGTGGCAGGTTTTCCAGCTTTGCCAGCGCAATGTCAAGCAGGCTGGATCGCGAGCGCATCGCATAATCGCTGATGGCTTCCGCTGCCGAGATGCGCGTGGCGCTTAAGATCGGGAAGAGCGCGAAGGTCATCGGCGCAATTAAGGCCACCGCGATTTCCAACGCCAGGATCGCCGGCGGCATGCCAAAGTGGAGTAGATCGAAGTTGAGCGTGCTTGGGCCGATGTACGAGGCCAGCGCGTATCCCAGCGCCAGGCTGGCGGGCGCGGCAATGAGCAGCGCCAGCAGGCCGAAACAGGCCACCATCACAAGATACACGGAGATGATCTGAATGCGCCGTCCCCCGACAATCTTCATCACGCCGATGATGCGTTTCTGTTGCAACAACAGCCCGTTGATCACGTTGATCACGAGGAAACCGCTGAACACAAGCGCCAGGCTGCCAACCATTGTCAGGATCAGCCCGATGCCGTTGAGTTGCGCTATCGCCCAATGCTCATGGTTCTGGTTCACCACGATGGCTCCGGCGCTCACACCGCGCTGGCGCAACTGCTCGCGCAGGGTATTAGCGATCTGGTTCACATCCGGCCCGGGCTGAAACAGCGACGCCGCGTCGGGCAGTGGGTGCGGTATGGTGATGTACATCCGGTTGTAGTCGACCGGCAAGTTCAGTTGATTAAACGTGCGTCGCGACACGTAAGCCTGGATGCGCGTGCTGACGATGCCGCTCTGGATCGTGACATCGTGAACCGTGCCCGCATAGGTTAAGTCATAATGCCGATCCGTATTCAGCTTGATTGATACGGCATCGCCCATGTGGATGGGCAACTTTTCGATAAAGCTGCGTTCGATCAGGATCTGACCGCGGTCAGGCGGCCATGCCCCCGTCTCCGGGCTGATCTTGTTGATATCGATGTGAGTGAAGTCGTCGTAGGCCAGCAGGGTGATGTTGTGCGTCACGCCAGCGATGTCCAGTTCGCCCGAATACGTGGTCACGCCCTCAGCGCCGGCAACGTTGGGTTGGCCGGCTACCCAGCGCACGAGCGTGTCATCAAACGCTGGCAGGTCGATCGCAATGTCATACGCATTGGAAGCGCCATACTCATCGCTCAGGTTGGAGCTGACTTCTGTGCGCGCGATCAGCAAGCCTGCGAACGAGGTCACGCCCACGGCAATGGACAGGATCACCAGCGATGTGCGCGACATATTCGCCCACAGGTCGCGCAGCACCTTCTGCCAGCGCGGGTCAAGCACTTAAAGCACCTGCGGCATGGACGGGAGCTCCAGGCGCGACTGAAAGCACGTTCGGCGCCGCAATCGTTGCCGCATTCGTTGCCGGGTTGGCTGTCCTGGCGGGATTGCGAATAAAGTCCGAGACGATCTGCCCATCGGTCATCGAGATCACCCGATTCATCCGGCGCGCCATTTCCGCGTCGTGCGTCACCATCACAAATGTCTTCCCCTGATTCACCAGCGACTCGAACAGGTTAAAAACCGCTTCTGCC
>CAIXPS010000597.1 GCA_903921365.1 uncultured bacterium
AATAGCGTGCATGATCAGGTTGCGCGACAAGAAGATATCACTGCGCTTCCAGGCATACCCGCTCTGAGTCAAGACCCGGTGATTGCGAGTAACGATGTCCTGTCGACTGTCGGCAACATCATCCAGCAGATCATCGAGGCGCGTGTGTATTTTCCCGCCAAGACCTTTCAAGACGCGATCGAGAAAGCGGCGCGGGCAGTGTTCCAGGCCGAACTCACGAAGCTCAGAGAACCGCTGGTGACGGTGGTGAACCAGGTGATGTTTGGCGGGATCGCGTTGTGGGGCAATGCGGCGCTACCGGCACCCGTGCAGGACCTGGGTAAACGCATGGCAGAAGCGGCGATTCCTTTGTGGGCGTTGAGTCTGTCCATCATGGGACTGGCGGTTCTGACGCGCAATGCGGTCGGGATGGGCTTTGGATCGAATGACGTGGCCAGCGAGGTCGTGCGCTGGCTGTTCATCGCATTTGCCAGCGCCAACGGCATGACCCTGGTTAACCTGGCGCACAATGGGTTCGCGGCACTGTGCGGCGCGGTGCTCGCTTTGGGAGCGCCGGATCCCTCACGCATCGTCGGGGCGTTGCTGCCGGGTGCGTTTGGTTCAGGGCCGAGTTCGGGTCTGGCTGCGATTCCCCTGCTTATTTTGGTGCCAGGGATGATTATTGCGCTGGTAACTGTGGTGGTGCTGACGTTAACTCACATTGCACGCTACGCCCTGCTGATGGCAGTAACCGGGTTGGGGCCACTGGCCATCGCTTGCGAGGGTATTCCTTTCACGCGATTTGTGTTCAACGACTGGGTCGGCATGTTCCTGCGCCTTGAACTGCTGGGCGTGATGAATACGTTCATTCTGGTCATGTTCGCCCGGCTGAACGAGTTCAACCTGTCGATGGGCGGCGGCCTGGGTGGCCTGGGGTGGGGGCTGCTATCGCTGGTTGTCATGGTGGGTCTGGCGAGCGCCATCATCGGCATCAATCTCAGCGTATTCAGGCAGGTCTTTGGCGCTGCGATTGCGGGCGCGCAACAGGTCAAAGCCGCCGGTGACCAGATGATGCGCGTGGTCGGTGCGGTCGCGGGCGTCGCAGCAACGGCGGCCACCGGCGTGCCAGTACCGATTGGATCGATGACTTCATCTTCAGGAGGTGCATCAGACTCGTCTACACCCGCGCTTGAGATGCCGCTCACGGGTGGTGTAAACACTTCAACCAGCCAGATGGCAAGTGCTGGATCGGCGTCTCCATCAAGTAGCGCGAATGCCGATAGTCCGCACGAGGTCGCGACCACCGCAGGGAATGTGGCGCGTGCCCTGGGAAACGCGACGGGCAGCCCGCTGTTGCAGGGTTTCGGCACTGGCGCTGCGGCGGGGCAGGGAATCAGCGCGCAACACAGCGCCGCCCAGCGGTTATCGGAGCAACGCACACAGAACACGCAGCGACGGGGTGAGCAACTGGCGCGCGACCTTGGCGCGGTCGATGCGGATGATGTGTCGGCGATCGCCGCCAGCGTGAATGCACCTGACAACGGTCACACGCCGGATCAGATGCGTCGCGCCCACCAGGACAACGCACCGCTCCTGCGCGGGATGGCACGCCAGTATGGCAGTCCGGCACGCGCAGCCGCGGTGGGCGGGTATGACAACTTCGGCCAGATGGCGAACGCGATGGCCGAGGAGCGGCTGGGTGGTAACAACGCCGAATCCGGCGATGGTGCGCAATCCCAGCCCATATCTCAGTGGATGAAGTCTGACCCCGCACTGACCGACCCCGGCAGTCAGAATATGCTGCCGTTTGATTTTGGCGTCGGGGCGACGATCAACCAGGCTGTCGGAGGCACCCCAGGCAATGCGCCTTTGTGGGCGAAGACGGCGTATTCGCTGCGGAGCGCGTATGGAACCTCGTACGTCAGGCAGTTTATGCAGGAAGCGCAGAGCAGGGGGTTGAATGAACGCGACGCCATGGGGATGGTGGATAACCAGGTTGAGTCTACACGGTCGGCATCACCCGTGTATCGGTTCTGGGTGGCTGACACGCAGTAAAGGAGCAGGATGGCCGACACATCACAAGACGCGCGAACCGGATATGACTGGCAGCCGGTGTTTGATCACCCGATGGATATTGCTCAGGTTTCGGAGGACTCGCGCGGCACGCTGGATCAGATGGCGCATCTGGCTGGCGTGGTTGCGCGGATGAATGTCGCGAGGCACGAGGGAGTTCAGATTGTCGAGGCGCTGCAACTGTGCGAGCGCATCTGCGGTTACACCCGATTGTCAGCGGCCCTTGGATTCGTCGCCGCGGTTGTGGATGGTGCGGTCGCACTAACGGGCACGACGATTACGCTGATCGCTCTACAGCGTGGATATCGAAACGCCGGTCTCCTGATTGGTTATCTTGTGGAAGAGCACCTCCATATCGACTCTGTGCACCGACACTTCCCGGACACCAGATATCTCCCCCGCTCAGGCAGTCCCTATGTGGAATTCGAGGATTGCCAGGTGGGTGTTCTCATTGCCAGCCGGCTTGGTCAGTTGGACGAGAGTGTTCCGTCAGTAGTGCGACCGTTCTGCGTGTTGGCGTCTGTATTCCGTCGCGGGCTTGGTGTAAATGGACTGCGCTGGCTGGAGGAAACAGCGACCAGCGCAGGAACTCTGTCTCGACCACTCAAGTTATTTGCCGGCGTCGTCAGCACCGAAGCTACGCGTGCTGGGTTGCGGCTTCCGTTTCAATGGCAACGCTACATCCGCTCGAAATCACAACCAGACTGATACCCCCCACTAATTACCATGAATCGCTTAATCCAATTTGGCGCCAGAATCACCCTGAATTACAAGCCGCTGCGCGGACTGGGTGTGCGCGAAATCGCGCTGCTGGGTCTGGCAGCGGGTCAGGCCATCTACCTCGTCTTCCTGGCGGAGAGTATCAGCTTCCCCATCCGTCTGACGCTGGCGATGTTTCTGGCAGTTCTGCTGCTCGCGATTGCCACAGTGCCGGTGCGCGGTTATAAGGTTGAGCACTTCCTGTTTGGCGTGCTGCTGCGCGGCTTGTTACGCCCGCGTCGTTACCTGCATCAGACCGCAACGCGAAACTCCCCGCGAGTGGATGGATCAAGCCTCAGCAATGAAACCGCAACGGAAGAAGTCGACGAAGTCCACACGAAGGTTCCTGCTGCAGCAAAAGCCGGCTGGGGCGAGTGGGCTGCTCCAAACCTTGCCATCGCCATGACCCTTTTTGTCCTCATCCTCCTGACCGGTAGCCTGATCGCCTATGTCAGCAGAGCCAACGTTGCGCCGTTCCGTTAGCTGCACCTTTAAGTGCAGTCACGATGGAGTCAACATGTTTCTAAACGATCTTCTGAACCGTGGGAGACGCCCTGCATCAGTCACTGGACAGCCGAGTCGGGCGAAACCAAACGCTACGCTGAAGCCTGACGAGCGCCTGCCACGCACGCAGGATCAGGTGGCCGTCATTGCCGCACATGACAACATGCTGATTCTGCGGGATTGCAGCGTCGTCGGCGCCGTGGGTTTGAGCAGCGTTGATGACGCCTTGCTGGCGCCCTTTGAGTTGCAGGCCAAACTCACAGCATACCGCGATGACCTGCTCAAGCGATTGCGCTTCGAGTTTCAATTGTTGATCGGCACGCGCCCCCAAAACCTGGATGCGTATCATCGCGCATTTGAGCAGCGCCTCGCAAGTCTGGCGCAGTGGGAATCATGGCTGACATCTCTCAAAGACAGGATGGAGGGCTACTTTGCGTGTGAGCATTTCGACGAGACATCGTTCAGGCAGCACTTCGGTTTCGCGCCCAATGACCTCGCCGGCACGCCGGGCATGGGTCACGAGGCCGCGTGGGATTTGTGCAACGACGCGATCCGCGCCAAGGTCGCGACAGGCAACTCGCCACTGCGACTCCGCGAAGCCCTGGACGCGTTTAGCGCTGATGTCGAATCCAGCCTGCGTATGCTCACCCGCTGGCAGGACCTGATCTACGAGCGCTCTGCGTTTGTGGAGGCAACTGTGCAGTCGATTCAGGCGCCGGTGCGCACGATCTACCTGGCGACTTCGTACAATCCGCGCCTTCTCACCAAAACCGTAGTGAAAGGTCCGATCACGGAAGCAGAGCTGCAGCGGGCGCGCGAGGAACTGGATCGGCGCTGCGACCAACTTGCCCGTGGTATCGAGCGCATGAAACTGCCCGCCTGGCGCGCCACCCACGATGAACTGCTGGATGAAATCCGCTACTTCTACCATCCCTCGCAGGCGCAACTGGCGCGCCGTGAAATACACCTCGACCGCTCGGTGTCGATGCAGTTGGCGCGAGCCGGTGGGCGTTGAGGGATTGGAGTGAATGAGATATGAAGCTATTTGAACGTCGCAAGAAAGGCAGCATAGCGCCTCAAACCATCGATCCGGCGCAACGTCCCGCGTTAATCAACGTCCTCGATCATGGGTTGGTGGATTCACTCGCGCCCGCGGCGATGGACTTCACGACGCCTGATTGTTGTTCGTTCTCACCCACCGAATGGTTGCGCGTCTGGTATGTGCGCGATTGGCCGCGCGCCTTGGGGTATGGGCACTGGCGCAGCTTGCTTGCCTTTCCCGGTGAGGTGCGTGTGTCGCTGTTCATGCAACCGTTGCCGCCGATGCTCGTATCCAAGCAGCTCGAACAGCAGGCGACCGCAATCCAGGCGTCGCGTTTCATGCGCCTGCAGCAGAAGCGCGATCCTTCACCTTCCGAGGACAAGGATTACCAGGAAATCATGGAGGAGCGTCACCGCATCGAGATTGAAGGCGAACCGTTCTATTACCTCAGCGCGGCACTGGGCTTGATAGCGGCGTCGAAAGATGACCTTGATCGCTGGAGTGAAAAGCTGGAGAACCAGTGCCGTGACTGCGGGCTGATGATTGAACGGGCGGTTTGGGAGCAGGACAAAGGTCTGCAGGCGCTGCTGCCGCATAACGCCAACACGCTGGGCAATCATGAGCGCAATGCGCGCCTGGACTCGCTGATGAACATGTTCCCCTTTGTGGGCAACGAGATCGTCATGCCGGAAGGCGTGTTCTACGGCTACAACATCAGCAGCGGCATGGTCGTCACGCTCGATCCGTTCGCGCTCGAAAATCCAAACACCGTCATCATCGGCATCCCGGGCTCCGGCAAGTCCTATTTCATGAAAGACCTGATCGAGCAGTACCTGCTGAACGGCGCGCGGGTGTATGTCCTGGACATCGAAGATGAGTATCGCCTTCTGTGCGATGACCTGGGCGGGGTGTACCTCGATATGGGGATCAAGTCCGAGCACAAGATCAACGTGCTCGACCCCGACCCGAACGACGAGGAGGGGCTGGCGGGCGCGTACCAGTCTTTCCGCGGCTGGCTGATCGCAGCGATCGGGCGCGGGCTGATGTCGCAGGAGATCGAGGCGCTGGACAAGGCCTATTACAACTGCTTTGCACGATGCGGTATCTTCAAGGACGACAACGCCACGCTGCGACGCACCCCTCCATTACTCAGCGATCTGCACGACGCACTGGTGGACCTGGGCGACGAATATGCGCTGGGTCTGGCAAGCGCCGTGTATCCGATGGCGCGCGGCATGGAAGCCGAGGCCTTCAACTGCGCCACGAACATCGACGTGCGCTCGAACCCGCTGGTCGTGTTCGGCCTGAAGACCGTTCAGGAAGGTATGAAGCCGCGCCGCATCCGCCAGATTCAGCAGTTCACCTGGAACCAGATGCTCAAAGGTTTGAAGCGGACCATCGAAATCGTCGATGAGGCCTGGTATTTGCTTCAGAACGACGATACGGCGCAGGACGTGGCCGAACGCGCCAGGCGCTTCCGCAAGAAGAACGCCGCACTGTTCCTCGCCACCCAGTTCGCCGACGACTTCGCCGCCAACCGCTACGCCGGTACGATCCTGAGCCTGGCCTCAACGCATCTGCTGTTTCAGCAGCAGGCAACCGCCGTGGATCGCATTGCAACCTTGTTCAAACTAAACGAGGTGGAGAAATTGCAACTGACACGGTTGGATCCAGGCCAGTATTTCCTGAAGACCAACAAGTTGCGCATGATGATGTACAAACCGGTGCCCGAATCGCGCCACAAGCTGTACACCACGCGCCCGGCGGAAGTGCTGGCGTACCAGAAGGAGCTTGCAGAACGCGAGTAACACTGGGGATCATTGCATCTGCGGCAATCATTACGGCCTGCGTTCTTTTCTGCATCATTGCGCTGTACACGACAGGTGCACTGGCTGCTGCAGAAGCCGTGCGTCCGGTGCCATTCGTCGGCCCGATCGCGGCGGAGCGTATCCAGGCATGGGTGCTGGGTGCGACTGAGCCCGACGTTATCGAGGATGTCCCGCAACTGGGCACGGACACACCATTAACTGATTCACGCTTTTACACAGGAACGATCACTGACTGGGGGCCGGTTGACTGTGGCGTGCCGCGCGGACTACCGGTAAACGGAACCATCATTTCTAGCTTCCGCCCATCTGACCGGCCTGACCACACAGGGGTTGATATCTCTGTTTTGTCGGGCACGCCAGTGCTGGCGACCCAATGCGGGGTCGTCACCTTCGCTGGTTGGACCAGCATCGGTTATGGATATCTCGTGGTGGTTCAGTATGACCACTACCAGACCTACTATGGGCACAACAGCAAACTGCTTGTGCAGCCGGGCGACAGGGTGGGGCTTGGACAGCTCCTCGCGTTGTCGGGTAGTACAGGGAATAGCACGGGGCCACATGTTCACTACGAAACGCGGATTAATGACGTACCTACTGACCCTCTGACCAGTTTCCCATGAATGCATCTGATGGTTCTGCATGATCTTTATGAACTGATCTGGCACTAACTTTCAGGATATGACCGGGTCTTTGCTAACCTTGCGTATCGTGAATCATCGCTGTTTCTTCAGACATAGGGGACGAATGAACACCTTGGTGGAATTTAGTAAAACGCACTAACGAAGTTAATCATATACATTACAGTCCGGCGGGTAGTTCAACCCGCCGGACATTATTTGGTTCAGCGACTGACGAAAGGCAGGTAGGTGTGCCAGGGTTGGGCGAGAAGGGCGAATCGAGTCATATGATTCAGCGAGACAGTCAATGTGTGGTTGTCGA
>CAIXPS010000598.1 GCA_903921365.1 uncultured bacterium
CCAGACGGCCAAACACATCGTATTGATACTGCGTGACCGCACCGTTCGGATCGGTCAGGCTTCTGGCCAGGCCGAAGGTCGAACCCCAGCCATTCTGCAATTCCACGCCGCCGATGCCATAGTAGTCGTAATGGGCGGCGTAGCCCAGTGCGTTGGTGATGACCGTTGCAAACGCGCCGAAGTCGCCGTCGTACTGATACTGCTGCGTGCTGGACAAACGTCCCGTCGCCGTCAGGCTGCCCACCGCGCCATAATCGTTAAAGGTCGTCTCGCTTGTCTTCACGCCGG
Source organism: uncultured bacterium (assembly GCA_903921365.1). Taxonomy (GTDB): domain Bacteria; phylum Chloroflexota; class Anaerolineae; order J036; family Brachytrichaceae; genus CAIXPS01. The sequence goes on from CAIXPS010000598.1 coordinate 289, forward strand.
TCGCGCCATAGGCAATGGCGATGTCGCGCGTCTGGCCCGCTGCGCCATTGGTGCTGCTGACTTCCTGCACGAACGTCAGATCGCCTGTGATCACCTGACCGAACGGTAGGGGCAACCCTTGCGGTTGCCCTTGTTGCCCTTGTTGTCCAGTTTGCGCGTCATAGTAATAGCGCACCTCGGATAACCGTGCGCCATCAGCGCCGGTCAACGTCTCACTGACAGGTCGAATGACATACGGGAAGGCGTTGGTGACATAGCGCGTGGAAGACACGCGCACGAGCACACCGCTGTCATATTCCCGGCTGCCAGTCGCCTGGCCGATAAACGCACCGCCCTGCAGCGCCGGGTCATAGCTGGTTTCTGTGCGCTTGTAGAAGCCGGTATTCGCGCCGTTATCGCCGGCAGGGTAAGTGGTGACTGTCAACGGCGCAACAAACCACGTACCCGAAATCAATCCGGCATTCGTCAGAAAGACGGTGAAACTCACCTGCTGCGCCTGCATGACCGCGCCGGCTGAATCGCTGCTGCGACTCTGGTACTCGCGCCCCAGGCGCTGGGTATCGGTGTAGTAGAAGTGCGCTGTGGCCGATGCGACAGCGTTTGCATTGGTGAGCGCCGTCACGGTCACGGCCGCATAGCCCATCAGTGCATTGGACGGTTTGTTCCAATCATGGTTGGTGCGGCACGTCGATCCCGCCTTGTTGTAGCACGATCCGCTGTAGGCGTAGCGCTGCTGGCTCGACCAGCCCAGCCCCTCGCGTGTGATCCGCAGAGCGACCTGGTGGTAGGCGGCGCCGGGGTCATTGCGGTAGACATACTCCTGTCGCGCGCCGTAACCGTTGTCCACTGCCGTGAGTAGATTGCCCTGGTACTCGAACGACGTGAGCGGCAGGCTGATTGCCTGGGCGCCGCTGATTACTGCTGCCTGGATGCTGCTGAGGGTGTGGTTACTGTCATAGGTCAGCACAGTGCGCTGGATGATCGTGTTGCTGACGTTCACCGTAACCGTCACCGGCTGGCGCACGTCCTGCTTGTCGATCTTCACTTTCAGATAGCCAATGCCGACCTCATAACGGGTCGGGCTGTTGCCATAGGTGACGCTCGCCAGGCGCGTATCGACGTCATAATCGACGTACCCATCCTTCTTGTGCGTCTTCTCGTAGGCGTATTGTGCCGAGTAACGGGGCGGAGTAGCACTGGGGTCGTCACGGTGCGCCGCGTAAACACGCTGCAGTTGCCAGGCCTGCGTCACTATCCCGTCCTCGTCGCCGGCGTTGAACTTGCCTCTATCGACCGCTTTATAGCGGGTCTGGCTGCTATCGTCGAGACCGAAGCCGTAGCGCGCGCCATCGGGAGTCCAGACCTGCCAGTAACCGTTATTCGGGGTTGTGTTAGTCAATACGTCTGTGCCGGAGCAAAGGGTGGACGTGATGCCGCAGAAGCGCACACGCATCGGCGTGTAGCTCTCGGTGACATATTCGCCGCCACCTTTGGGGATGAGGTTATAGTTCTGCCCGTTCAGGCTATTGACATCCCTGCCGCCCTGGTCGGCTGCGCTGCTGGCATATTCAAGCGC
>CAIXPS010000599.1 GCA_903921365.1 uncultured bacterium
AGCGGCACCTTCTACGCGAACGGGACGCTGTTCCTGGATGGTTGCCAGATGGCGGCTGTCGCGGAGAAGATGATTGCTGAGAAGCCGGTTGAGAAGCCTGCCGCGAAGAAGAGCAAGAAGAGCGCTAAGGTCGAACTGGTCGGCGAACCCGCTACCGCAACAGCGTAGGCAATGTGGGGGACTATGGAGTCCCCCCTTCATATTGTGATGGGTCAGTTTTCTCTACCGCACCCAGGCGATTTACCTGTATCCAGCTATGGATATCTATACGCTGACAGGCGCCACAACCATGACCCATGGACATTGGCCCGGCCAATTCACACGCACTACTTTTCAAGGAATATAACCATGAACCGCACACTATCGGTATTTGTTGAGAAAGACGCAGTTCCCACCGCGACCGGTAACATCCCCGCGATGGGCAAACAGTACAAGGCGTTCAATCCGGTAACCCAGCAATACGAGCCGCTGGCCGCGCCACTCCGCTTCAAACTGCTTATTCCACAGGCAGCATTCGATGTCGCAGTTGCGCCAGTGCTCGTTCAGACGAAGCCGCGTGACGACGGGTCTACGTCACTACAAGGGCTATTCAGCGTGGTCGGCCATGTCGTCAATCTCGTCGAGATGTTCAATGCCCAGGGCAATACTGCGCCGGACTGCATCCAGGTCGATCTGATCGGGCACATCAAGCCGAAGAGTGAGACGCTGGTGCGCCGGTCGCTCACAGCAAGGTATCAGCACGAAAGTGCGTGATGTTGTAACGAATGGGCGTGGGTCTTTGATCCACGCCTGCTTCCTCAGATTGCCCTTGCAGAGTATGCAGGTGGGACAACGGTCTTACACGACATCTTCCACGCGTTCCTGGACAGGGAGTAGAGAATTTGACGTGAACTTGACCTGCTGAAGCGTGCTTGCGTTAGTCAGCGACATTACGTCGCAGCCAGTCCAGCGCACCAGGCGTCTGCTGCCATGCGCGAATCGCAAAGGCAACGTACTCAGTAGCCTCGCTCTCATCGCCAAAGCCGATTGTGTCTGGTAACTGTTTTGGCATTGGTTTGTTTCCAAGCAAGTAAGGTGGAATAAACGAATTGGCGCTGATGGCTTTTGCCAGGGCAGTTTTTGATCTTGCTGTATCACCCAGTATGCGAAAACGCAGGAGTGACTTGCTGTATGCCCAGTTGGCTGCAGCATCATCCTTATACTGATCGAGCAGTTTCGCCAGTCCAGTGTCATCGCCTTCCTCCAGAAGGCAGTTGGTTAGCATATAGCGCACGCCCTGATTGTCGCTGGGATTGAGCAAAAGCATGCGGGTGAACAACTCGATGGCACGTGTGCGCTGCCCCAGCATCCAAGCTAACTCCCCGACGCCTGCACATGCTCGCATATAGGGACGTGTTGCAGTAACTCCCCAGAAGCTCCCCTCCCATTTCGCGAACTGATCCACACCAATTGCGCGCTGACCAGCTGCAATGCCTTGCTCAAGTAGATCCAGTCTCTTGTCGAGTGCTGGCTCCTGTTCAGCCAATAAAATATATGCATCGGCACAGTCCGGGCTGATCGTGAGCGCCTGGCGTGCCAGTTCAGTCCGTTTCTTAACTGATCGCGCCTCATGTGCCTCATAAATGAGTTCCTGAGCCTGCTCCAGCGGTGTTTCTGGTTCGGGGTGGGGAATTGTTCCACCACCGGCTAACAGTCCCTGCAAATACGCATTTGCTTCATCGATTGATTCGAAGCTCCTGGACTCCAGCAGCTTGGTTACATCGGCCATGGTTTGATCCATCAAAATGCGCGGCATTGGCCCGGCTGATTTTGGATTCCGCACTACCCTGCGCTTTGGATTAGTCCGTTTGACTGCCATTATTTTCTCCATAAAGATCGTGGTTCACTGCCGCCGTTGTAATCAGGCCACACAACCAGCGATTCGAGTGTCTCACAACGATGTCACGATGCACATGATACCTGTGCTGCTGAGGCTTTAGAGCGATTATCAAGTTGATGTAAGGCACAATGGTATTTCGACGGGCTCAGGATGATTGTGACGTACACCGTACGGTGACCAGGATAAGCACTTGGATGGCGTGCTGGATAACATAGCATGTGACATGGCATGGGCGCTATTTTTTATATCACAGCACTCTCTCTCACTGTTGGTTATTTTAGCTTGTGCTAGCCATTGGAGTTCATCGTCCCAGACCATCCCGATTCGTGGCGATCCCACTCCGTGCCGCCGCGTCCCAGTGCCTTCACTGTGCGCCATAAACGGACATCACGCGCTGCTTTTGAGTACCCACGTCGTCTTCGTGTACAGTACTATTGCTGATACCGTTAACGCCACCGCTCCTGCTTAACGTGCATCGCCTACTCTATTATTTGGAGCGGCCTGAGGAGAATACCGTGATGAACACGAGCAATGACCGGACTAACAATGATAGTGACAATCAGCACGAGCCTTTATGGCAGCGGCATCTCCGTGAGGAAGAGAGACAGGAGTTGATCAAATATATACAACTTGCTGAGTCATCCACGAAAGGTTTAGTAAGTGTTGAGGATGATCCTGGCGATCCAATGCATCGATTCTTAAGGGTTGTAGTGAGAGTCACTTGGGATGCTACACATACAGAAATAAGAACGGCAACTGCTAAAGCAATGCAATTGAGAGACTACTTGAAGGAGAAGACACTCTTATATATACCAGCCGAGGACATATACATTCGGTCATCACGCGAAACCTTTCTTGAAATGTCTGGTCAAAAACAGAGCTATAGCATGATTGCTGATTATTGCAATGAAAGCATTGCATATCACCTCAAAGAGTTCCAATCGCAGTACCCATCTCCCGATCTCAAAGATCCTCAACTCGTAAATCGGGGTGATTATTATTATGCAGCCCTTGAAATGCAAGCCTGGGGATTCACGAGAAAACGGGCAGACACCATATGTACGGAAATGCTTAAGGATGCAGATGATCTTCTTATGTATATCGGGAAGGAATTTCCGATAACCAGGAATCGAGTTATTGATACGCTCAAGCGGTGGCGTAATAGTGAAGATAGAGTCATGTACTTGCGCGGAATAGGGCGCAAACCCGCCGTAGAGTAGCAGCATCTAAACAGAACGTAGAAGTATCGCTCAGCTGAACAGAATTGCTTGCGAAAGCAAGCGTCCACAACTGTGTTTGGCACTACGTCACGGGCAGATTACCAGATTGTGAAAACAGACTGAGTGTGCAATGCCTTGTGTGACGGAGTAAAGTCGATCCTTTGTTGGTGATGCCAGCCATAAATTGCTGTAGGCATCACAGAAGGTCATACGAAGTTCCCATGATGCAAGAAATGCAGTAATTCGCTCATCGATCAGTGTGGAATGCGACAGGTAATCTTTAATATGTTATAGACATTACTTTGCGATCATTGTCAGTTCCCGGATGCGATGATGTGTCTCCTGGCTAACAAATGGGGGTGTAGGTAAATGCTGTCAGGCTCTGCATATAGTCAAGTCATATGAAAGTCTTTAAGATAGCTCTATCGAATCAAATCAATGATTCGTGGAACTATTTAAATGTCAAAACAATTTCGTTTCACGTTCGTATATGATCGGCACGAACAATCAGTACTTACCACCTTAGCCGGTCGGTTGAATAGATCACGGTCTGACACAGTCAGGCTGCTGATCATGGAGGCAGCGCGGGGGTTAACGGTCCCCGATGTGCCCATTACCTCAGGATTCATTCCTGAGGCATCAGCTACGATGCCGTTAAGCACCGAGTCATTGCTGGGACTGCACAACCAAGAGACCTCACTCGTCGCCGAAAGTTTGGCCACCTACGCGACGAATGAGGCTACTGGCACAACCCAGGAAGGGGTGACAGCACAATGAATCTTACACCCAATGACCATTGCGACTTGCTGTCGCCACAGCCGTCCGCATGCTTGGCGTCCATGTGGCGCACGGCAGTACGCTGGAAGATGAACGGGGATAGTAGAGGCGAGCCCATAATGTTGGCACTCAGCCGGATTGAATGGCACTGGATGATGCGTAGGCACTTTGCTGGGCTTCCAAGGCAAAAGAATAAATGGCAATCGGTGCACCCCACACCATGCCGATGTGACTGTGACCGGGACGCCTGGCGTGGAACTAAAAATCCTGTCAGTGAGGAGCGATCATGAACACGTCAAACCCACTACTGGAGATTATCGGCAATGAGCGACGTTTCCTGCCTTGCGCTGTTTATCGCAAAGAGCCTGACGATAAGAAGCTGACAAAAATACCGCAGTGGTTTGACGGCACAACCCTCACTGCGACGAACTGGCAAAATCCAGACCACTGGTTAACAGCACGCGAGGCGATAACACTAGCGTACAACTCTAATAGGGGAATCGATACCTTAAGTGTTCAATTGAGTGGTCCCGATCATGACATTACGGGGATAGACCTGGACGAATGCGTCACGGACGGACGGATTGTAAGTGAACGCGCGGTGCAGATCGTCCAGGATATGGATAGCTACACCACGCATAGCGTTTCAGGAAGCGGTTTGCATATTTGGGTAGTTGATCGGACACACCTTATACCGGAGAAGTACGCCGAAACAAACAAGGTGGGTATTTTCCGGCATTCAAAAAACCTCGCAGAAAAGTTTGAGTCCTTTGGCCCAGAGAAGCCGGTAAGGGTGATAACAGATCCGGCTGAGGCGCGTGAGATATGCCGCGTCCTAGGTGTAAAACCCATTGACGAAGTGGCAGTGGCACCTCCGGTCAAACCATTTGCCAACACAAACGGTGTTACACAACCGACTACGTTGGGCGATAAAGCTTATTGGGCAGCGGGACTCCTGAAACGTCTATCACCAACGCGTTGTGATGACTACAGCGAGTGGATATATGTTGGAATGTGTTTGTCCGAACTTGGCGACACAGGCCTAAAGATGTGGGATGACTGGAGCAAGGCATCATCGAAGTATGAGCCTGGTGCCTGCGAAAAAAAGTGGGCCACGTTCAAAGCCGGTCAAGGTCTTACGCTTGGGAGTCTGTATAAGGCAGCGAATGATGACGACCCGGGCGGTACCGCAACGCGCACATACAGTACGGGTGCAAAAGTCGATCTGAACTGCGCACCGGACGACAGCGATACGACTACTGGACAACCACTGGACGGCACAATGGACGCGATGCCAGAGGACACGCTAGCAGAACTGCCTGCACTGCCAGAGATACGCACAAACGGACGTGGATTGACAGAGGTCACTGCGGATGCCATGCTTGCATTGATCGAGGCTAACAATCCGCCTGAGTTATTTGTAAGATCCGGGGAGTTAGTCCGTATTGTAATGGACGAAAAAGGGCGGCCAAATGCTCAAAGCGTTACAGAGGACATCCTATGCCGACGCATGGCAGAAACAGCGAATTATGTCACGGTCCGAATGATATCGGATGGGGAGTTGATTACACCAAGAAATCCGCCTTCGCCTGTCGTTCGGAATATCTTGGCGGCCGGCCACTGGAACTTGCCAGCGCTTACAGGAATCATCGAGTCGCCTACGCTTAGGCCTGACGGGACCGTGTTAATGGCATCCGGCTATGACACAGCAACCAAGCTGTTCCATGCACCGACGCCAGGACTAACACTGGAGACCATACCAGAGAGACCATCACCGGATGACGTAAGTGTGGCGCGTAAAACCCTTGAGGATGTGTTTTCGGAATTTCAGTTTAGTGGTACCGCTGATTTGGCGAACGCCCTTGGGCTACTTTTGACTTGCGTCATAAGGCCCGCCATACCAGGGCTAATACCGATGGCGCTGCTTGACGCAAATCAGCCCGGTAGCGGCAAGACAATGATAGCGGTTATCGTCATGCATACAGCGACAGGCCATGCCATTATGGAGTGCGCCCCTCAGAATCCCGATGAGTGGCCGAAGGTACTCACAACAAGCCTAAAAGCTGGTCGAACAATCATTTGCTATGACAACGTGGACCACATACTAAACAGCGGTGCTTTGGCAAACGTGTTAAGCAGCGAGGAACATGCTGGCCGTCTGTTAGGCACTAACGAGGAGGGGAGATACGCCCAAAGATCAGTATGGATTGCCACGGGTAACAACATCAACGTGGGCGGTGACCTACCGCGGCGCTGTTACAGCATTTCTCTCGTTTCAGACACAGCCCGACCGGAGGAACGAGAGTTTGTGAACCACCCGGATCTATTGTCATACGTCAAACTGCATCGTGCCAACCTGCTACGCGCTACGTTAATCCTGGCTCGTAACTGGTTTGCAGATGGGCAACCGATACCCAAGGGAATGCCACAGAAACGCGGCTATGACGGCTGGGTACGGACTATCTACGGAATCCTATCGAATGCCGGCATAACCGGATTCTTAGGCAACCTCGAAACGCTTTACCAGGAATCGGATGTCGAAGGACAACAGTGGGGCGCGTTTTTGTATGCGCTTTCGGGAGATATTGGAAGCAAACAGTTTCTCGTGTCACAAGTGTTTGAAAAGATTGGCGCGAATTCTGACCTGGCTGGACTGGCACTTCAAGCAGTCCGGGGCATGACAACAGATAAGGAAGGTAAATTCACGCTTGGAGCGAAGCAAGCCATGGCTAGGGTTTTCAGAACCAAGAATAAACGTCGTGTGGCTTATATGACCGATAGAGGTCGAATAGACATATGCATTGAGCGCACTGGTAAAGATGGAAAAACCGAGGGCATACTTTATACGATAACGGCAGGGTTGGCAGGGTTAGCAGGGTTAAATCCAGTCCAAAGTCAAAACAATACAAGAAAACAGGAAGATGGTATAGAAGACACAATACGGCCACTGACTGAAAACAACCCTGCCAACCCTGTCAACCCTGCCCTCGACCTGTGGGATGGTGAACTATGAGGGCACTTACCAAACTGGAACGGCTGGGTTACACGTTCACGCTTGACAATAATGCTGTCCGCTATCGGCTGACTGGACCGCAACCCGCCCCGGAGTCAGTGCGCCCATTACTGGGTGAGTTGAAGACGCACAAACCTGAGGCGATATTGTTTCTACGGCTCCGCCAGTTACCACAGCGGTTATCCATTCCGGAATGGGCAGAGTTACCGGAAGATCTGCGCCGTCAATATGTGTTGGAGTAACCATGCCACGCCAGGCGAAAACAGATGGTTACATGACAAA
>CAIXPS010000600.1 GCA_903921365.1 uncultured bacterium
ATCTTTGATTACGATCCGAGTCGCAGTGCAGAGGTACCGGTGCGTCTGCTGCATGATTATCAGGGTTACCTGATGGCCGATGGGTATGGGGGCTATAACAAACTCGCGAATACAGAGGGCATTGAACGCCTTGCGTGCCGAGTAGACGGGGGCGTTACCACCCCCGCCCCTCACAGACCCGGACGTGCAGCTTTCCCGCATCCGGTTCTTCATGCCATGGGTTCGCTGGCAACGGTGTATCGATGCACGATGTGAGCGGGTGGCAACGGCATCAGTTTAAGAACATCACGAAAGTTTCGCCAAGGAATCACACTTTTCTGTGAACGACGACACAGCCACTTATGCCATGCCCGCTCAGCGTAAAAATGTACCAAGCGTAAACTACGACTATTGCCCGTAATGCCAAAGTAGGCAAAGTGCCCTTTGAGCATGGCGCACAATCGACGATGTTGTTCACGCATAGGGTCGTGACGCATCCACCGACAGCGATCTGTGATCGCTTTGAGTGTGCGCGCCAATCGATCCTTGGCAGTCCGCTGCATGACGACATAATTACCTCGGCGCGATACTCCCCAAAGGTGAGTAAAACCAAGAAAATTGAACGTCGTGGCAAGTTGTTGATGCCAACCGTCACGATGTGGACGCCAATAACGAAAGTCCACTAGACGGCTCTTCTGCTCGTGAAGCTCTAACCCGAAACGCTGCATTCGCTTTGGCAGTACATTCCAGACCTTTAGTGCATCGCAAGCATTCTCAAACACCATTACAAAATCATCGGCATAGCGAGTCAGGCTGGCACGCCCTGAGAGTCTAGGTTTGACTACCTTGGCAAACCACTCATCCAACGCATAGTGCAAAAATACATTGGCTAGAATTGGTGAAATTACACCACCCTGCGGTGACCCGGCAGTTGGGTAATGTAGCTGCCCACCTTCCATCACACCAGCATTGAGCCATTTATCAATCAGTTTCCTGACTGTTCCGTCCACCACTCGTTTGGCAAGCAAAATCCGTAGCTTGGCGTGATCTATCGAATCGAAGTATTTACGCAAATCGATGTCCAACACCCACTTACCCGACTCCTCCATTATCCGGTTGCGCATATGACGTAGCGCCTGATGAGCATTACGTCCAGACCGAAATCCAAATGAGCAATCATGAAACGTCTGCTCATAAATCGGCTCTAGCAACATCACAATCGCACGCTGGGCCACTTTATCCTCGAAGGTTGGAATACCAAGTGGGCGCTGCCCACCATCAGCCTTCGGGATGAAGTGACGTCGCACAGCTGGGGCACAGTACCTCCCCGACTTCAGCCGCTCGAGCAAGTTGCGCAGATTGGCCTCGAGATTACAGGCGTACTCTTTTGCATCTTGACCGTCCACGCCAACGGCCCCATCCTTGCGGGTGAGGTCGTAAGCACGAAGCAGCCACGCTTCGTCCAGATAATGGTTGAGCGAAGTAAATGCCATTCTGGGATTTTGCCTCGCCAGTTCGGCTATCCGCTCCTGTTTCGTTGACACGCTTTTGGGTTCCAATGCACCCTCCATGTTTCTCAACAGCGGTTCCACAACACGGTGCCACCTTCCCTCGGCTGGGTCCCCTACGGCCAGGTTCCCCAACGTTACAGGTACTATGAGGCACTACGACTTCCCACGCTGAATAACAGCTCGCTTATTGATTCGCTTACTGCTCCCTGCCGTTCGCTCATCGTTCGCTTCAGTGACATCGAGCAGATATCACTGACCAGGTCCCTAATCAGCCAAGGCACCCATCAGGCAAATTCAGCAGGTCATACGTGGGATCTCTCCGGTTCCCGGGAAACCTTTCCTATATCTTTGCCCTGCTCTAAGACCCCGTCCGGCCCAAGCAGACCTCGCCACATTTCGGTCTACCTAGTGCTGCCCTCAGACCCAACACAATGAAGGCACCAGAGATTATGATTTCGAGACTCAATTACACGGCTTCAATATTCGCTGTCTACGCTTCACGAATCACGTTGCCGTGACCCATGCAAGACTCGCTTCCGGCTGGCTGGCTAGCCTTTACCGGGAGGGATTCGAACCCTCAAGGTTTCTACGAAAGGTTTCAGTTCATATCTACATTCTCCTTTCCCGAGCTTATCCGGACGCAAGCTGGGCGCACGTTAGGCGTCGGTTTGTTGAGGCCTCACGCGTCCAGCCAAAAGGCAAGCGTGGCTTGGCCAATGAAGCCATTGGACTGATCGGCGTGCTTTACGGGATTGAGCGTGACTATAAGAAAGCGACTGACCAAGAGCGGCTCTTGGCGCGCCAAGAGCGAAGCGTGCCGGCACTCGCCGCGCTATACGCTTGGATGCAAAGAACCTTGCCTCTGGTTACGCCTAAAAGTGCACTGGGCACTGCACTCTCTTATATGCGAGATCAAT
>CAIXPS010000601.1 GCA_903921365.1 uncultured bacterium
CCGTGAAGCAGGTCGAAGGTGCGCGCCCGTTCCGCGCCATTGCGGATCCGCACCTGCCATGTCCAGAGCGACTGCTCCGTGTGCAACGTGAGTGTCACGTCGTGTTCCCACTCCCCGGTCACACCATCCCACTGCACGTGCTGTTTTCCCACCCGTGAAAACGCGGCGGCATCCCCGATCAAATCAATAACCTTCCGCCCGTCGCCGCCGCATTCGTGTTCACGCAAGACATGCCGGTGCATCCCGCGCTCCGCCGGCGTCGGAATCACCTGGTTGATCAGCGTCGCCCCATGCCGGATTGCGAAGATCTCCCCCTCCGGCAGCAGCTGGATGCGCATGCCGGAAAGATTCGCCAGTTCGATTAGACCGTAGGAGGCGGAGGATGGAATTGGACGAATGGACGGGTTCATCTCGTTGCCGATCATCCCACCGGCCGCAACCCGGGATTGACGATCGCGCCGTTGCTCCTGATTACCTTGCGGTACCAGCGCGCAGAATCCTTGAGCGTCCGCTTCCGGGTCTGGTAGTTCACGTGAATCAGGCCAAAGCGGTGCTTGTATCCTTCGGCCCATTCGAAGTTGTCCATGATGGACCAGTGGAAATAGCCTTTCACCGGCACGCCGTCGTGGGCGGCACGGCGCAACTCGGACAGGTAGCGTTCCATGAAATCAATTCGCATGCTGTCGTGAACACGTCCGTCCAGGCTGACCCAATCCATGCTCGACAACCCGTTCTCGGTGATTACAACCGGGCATTTGTAGCGCTCGTAGATGAAGCACGGCCCCCAATAAAGCGCGGCGGGCGTCACTTTCCAGAGGAAGAGCGTGTGCGGATCGCCGGGCAACCCATCCACATGTTCATAGGGCGCCTTCTTCGACGCGCGCATGACCTTCCCGCTGTAGATGTTCATGCCGAAAAAATCCATCGGCTGTCGGATAAGCTCCATGTCACCCGCCTGCACCTTCGGCGCCTGGTCGCCATAGTGGAGCAACCCATCCGCCGGATAGCGGCCGAAGAAGATCGGGTCCGACCACCAGGTAAACCCCCACAAATCGCGCCCGTCGTTGACGTATGCCCTGGCCGCGCGCACGTCAGCGGGCGACGGGGTGGCGGGTATGCCGACGTTGCCGCACGGCGCCCATCCGATCACGGGTTTTCTGCGTGCGGATGCGCGGATAACCTGCACGCCGCGGCCATGCGCCATGAGCGCGTGGTGGGCCGCGGTCAGGATTTCGTGCCTGCCCAGTTTATCGCCCGGCGCGTGGATGCCGTTTTCCATGCCGAGTTTGATGAAACAAGTCGGCTCGTTGAGTGTCATCCAGTGCGTGACGCGATCCGAAAGCTTCTTCACAACCATGTCCGTATACGCTCCGAACCATTCCACGCTGTCGCGATTGAGCCATCCGCCACGCAAGTACAGCTCATGCGGAAAATCCCAGTGAAACAGGGTAACCCACGGCTCGATGCCGGCATCCAGCAGGCCATCCACCAGCCGGTCGTAGAAATCCAGGCCTTTCTTGTTCACCGCGCCGGTGCCGGCGGGAATCACGCGCGGCCACGAAACCGACAGGCGGTAGGCCTGGATGCCGACCTGCTTCATCAAGCAGATGTCTTCCTTCCAACGGTGGTAATGATCGCAAGCGATGTCGCCCGTGTGGCCTTCCCACACGCGGCCTGGCTGACGGCACATCATGTCCCAGGTTGAAAGCCCCTTGCCATCTTCACGAGCGGCGCCTTCCACC
>CAIXPS010000602.1 GCA_903921365.1 uncultured bacterium
CGCCAGCCGCGCGTCCCCTGGCGGCGCATGGACATCCCCTCCCCACTCGACGCCCTCAAGACCGGCGTCAACGACCAACTGAATAATATGCGCTGGCGTTAACTTGCGAAACGTGACTGAGACAAGGCCTGATTTGATCATTTAAAGATTAGAATGTCTGTGGTATTCGGCGCATCTGGCTGTATAGTGTTGACATCGAAATATTAGCATCGATTTGTCATCTCACCGCGCAACAGACCGCCGGGGCCACTATCTGTTGAGGAGGACGATTTAATGCGCTTACCTACCCCTACTCCGGGTGATATTGAGTGGTTCGTTCATGATCGATTTGGCATGTTTATCCATTGGGGACTGTACTCGCTGGCCGCCAGGCACGAATGGGTGAAGTACAACGAAACCATCCCCGATGACGTCTATCAGAAGTATTTCGAACAGTTCAACCCCGACCTGTATGATCCGCAGGCGTGGGCGCGCGCGTGTCGAAAAGCGGGCATGAAGTACGTGGTGCTCACCACAAAACACCATGAAGGTTTTTGTCTGTGGGACAGCAAGTTAACCGACTACAAGATCACCAACACGCCCTATGGCAAAGACGCGCTACGCCCCTATGTGGACGCGTTCAGAGCCGAAGGGCTGAAGATCGGTTTCTATCATTCGCTGATCGACTGGCATCACCCCGACTTTCCAATCGACGGCCAGCATCCCTTGCGCGACCATCCGGATGCGCTGAAGATGAACGAGACGCGCAACATGGCGCGCTATGCCGATTACCTGCACGGCCAGGTGCGCGAGCTGCTGACTGAATTCGGGAAAATCGATGTGCTGTGGTTTGACTTCTCATATCCTGATTTTGTCCATCGCGGTCTTCCCGGCAAGGGACGCAATGAGTGGCAAAGCGAAAAGCTGCTCAAGATGGCGCGCGAGTTACAGCCAGGCATCATCGTCAACAACCGCCTTAACCTGCCTATGGGCAACGCTGACTTCTACACACCAGAGCAATACCAGCCGCGCGCATGGGTTCAAGTGGATGGACAGCCAGTGTTCTGGGAGGCGTGCCAGACATTCAGCGGATCGTGGGGGTATTACCGCGACGAGGATACGTGGAAGAGCCCCGAACAGTTAGTGCAGATGTTGATCAACACAGTGTCGTGCGGCGGAAACCTGATCATGAACGTCGGGCCAACCGCGCGCGGGACGGTCGATGCGCGCGCTGAGCAGGCGTTATCCGTCTATGGCGAGTGGTTGCGCCTGCACGGTCGTTCGATTTATGGATGCGCCCCATCCGAGTTCCAGCCCCCGCAGGACTGCCGTTACACGCAGTCTGGGAACCGGCTATACCTGCACCTGTTCAACTGGCCGTTCAAATTTGTCTATCTGGATGGATTGGCAAACAAGATCGCTTACGCTCAATTGCTGCACGACGGCAGCCAGGTATTTGTAAAGTCGGCCTTGCGCGACTACAACTACGAGGCTGTGGCACAATTCATCCCATCGGACACGGCAGTTCTTGAACTACCCGTGCGCAAACCCGATGTCGTTGTGCCTGTAGTAGAAATAATACTCAAATAGTTTATTGGAGGTTTCAAATGGAATTTCGTCCACTGGGTAGAACTGGTGTAAAAGTCAGCGTCCTCTGTCTGGGTTGCATGATGTTCGGCGGTCGAACGACGCCTGAGGACAGCTATGCCATTATTGATCGCGCGATTGACGGCGGCGTCAACTTCCTTGATACGGCCAACGTCTACAGCCGCGGCCACAGCGAAGAAGTCACGGGTGAAGCGCTGAAGCGCAACGGCAAACGCAGCCGGATCGTGCTCGCGACAAAAGTGCACGGCACGATGGCAGATGACGACCCGAATATGGAGGGCAACAGCCGGCGGCACATCATTCAGCAGGCTGAAGCCAGCCTGAAACGCCTGCAGACCGACTACATCGATCTCTATCAGATTCATCGCCCGCAGTCCGACATCCCAATCGATGAGACCCTGCGCGCACTCGACGACTTGATTCGCTCAGGCAAAGTGCGTTACGCAGGCACAAGCACCTATGGCGCGTGGCAGTTGGTCGAATCATTCTGGGTCTCAAAAGAGCTGGGGCTGAATCGCTTTGTCTGCGAACAACCGCCCTATAACCTGCTGGATCGCCGGATTGAACGCGAGTTGTTGCCAATGGCGCGCACCTACGGAATGGGAGTCATCCCGTGGAGCCCGCTCGCAGGCGGCTTGCTCACGGGCAAGTACACTCGTAATGCGCCTCCGCCGTCAGACACGCGCTTCTCGGATCTCGACAAGAACCCATTCTTATCTCGTCGCTGGACCCAGTCGGCTTTTGACGTGATTGAAGGCGTAGCCGCGATCGCAGAGTCGCGAGGGGTTCCAATCGCACAGTTTGCGCTGGCATGGTGCGCGGCTCAACCCGGCGTCACCAGCCCGATCATCGGGCCGCGGACAATGGAACAGCTCGAGGACAACCTTAAGGCGCTCGACTACAAACTAACTGCCGAAGATCGCGCTGCCATCGACAAAGTATCCATCCCCGGCCAGATGTATGCGCCCTACTACGAAGCAGACTTTGGCCCGCATCAGTATCGTTGATAGATCGTGGATAAATGGCTTTAACTATTTTGAAAACTGAAGGTGACTGTAATGATTGATAAGTTAGCATTCGGGCGCACCGGGCATGTCAGCACGCGCGCACTTTTTGGCGCCGCTGCTCTCGGCCGGGTCACACAGGCAGAAGCCGACCGCACACTCGATGTGTTGCTGGAGTATGGCATTAACCATATCGACACGGCCGCCAGCTACGGTGACTCAGAGGATCGCATCGGGCCGTGGATGGCCGCACATCGCAAAGACTTCTTTCTTGCGACAAAAACCGGACAGCGCACTTACCAAGCCGCAAAGGATGAGTTTCATCACTCACTCGAGCGCCTGCGCGTGGATTCCGTCGATTTGATTCAAATGCACTACCTGGTTGACCCACATGAGTGGGAGGTGGCTATGGGTCCCGGCGGCGCACTCGAGGCGCTCATTGAGGCGCGCGACCAGAAGCTGGTGCGCTACATCGGCGTCACCGGGCATGACCTGACGGTGCCCCAAATGCATCTGCGCAGCCTGGCGCGCTTCGACTTCGATTCCGTCTTGCTGCCCTATAACTACATGCTTGCTCAAAACGAGCAGTATATGACTGGCTTCAACCAGGTGCTGGCAGTATGCCAGGAGCGCAATGTGGCGGTGCAGACGATCAAGTCAATCGCGCGCGGGCCATGGGGCGACAAAGCGCATCATGCAGCGACCTGGTATGAACCATTGACGGAACAGGATGAGATCGACAAGGCGGTGCATTTCGTGCTCAGCCAGCCCGGTATCTTCCTGAACACGAGCGGTGATATCCACGTCATGCCGAAGGTGCTTAGCGCTGTCAGCCGGTATAACGCGGAGACGCCTGCGGCCGCCGCAAGCGAGGCCGCAGCCACGCTTGCCCTCACGCCGTTGTTCACGGTCTAAAGGTAGAAGGTTTATAGAGAAGAACGCCTGCTACCGTTATGAAAATTAAGTAGGGCGCGGACCCGCGTGTCCGCCATGTGCGCATCATCAGGCGGCCACATTGGGCCGCAACTACGTAGATGAATGACGTAGACGCGGACCCATGTGTCCGCCCGCCTGCATGCAACACACCAGGCGGCCACATGGCGCGTAGCGGCGGCTACGTGGATGTATGACGTAGGCGCCGACCCGCGTGTCCGCCCGCCTGCATGCAACACACCAAGCGGATACACGGCGCGTAGCGGCAGCTACGTGGATGTATGACGTAGGCGCCGACCCGCGTGTCGGCCAGGTGCGCCACACCAGGCGGCCACACGGCGCGTAGCGGTAGCTACATGGATGTACGACGTAGGGCGCCGACCCGCGTGTCCGCCCAGATGCATGCAACACACCAGGCGGCCACACGGCGCGTAGCGGCAGCTACGTGGATGTACGACGTAGGGCGCGGACCCATGTGTCCGCCCGGATGCATGCAGCACACCAGGTGGCCACACGGCGCGTAGCGGCAGCTACGTGGATGTACGACGTAGGGCGCGGACCCATGTGTCCGCCCGGATGCATGCAACACACTAGGTGGCCACACGGCGCGTAGCG
>CAIXPS010000603.1 GCA_903921365.1 uncultured bacterium
CATTGCTGTGGTCGCCGGTCGCACTGTGCCTAATAGGAATGCAGCCCGACGCGGTTGCCTTCGCTGTCGAGGATGATGGCGATGGAACCGAAGCCGATGTCGGTTTTTGGCATCAACACCTTACCGCCCGCGCCTTCGACACGCGATAGCACGGCGTCCAGAACACCAGTCGCGTTGATATAAGGAACCACGCCATTGGCAGCGGGTTTGAAGAAGGGGTTGTGCACTACAGCGCCCCCAACAATACTATGGTCGTTGGCGCTGGAACTGAAGACGGCGTTGGGAATGCCGCCGAACACTTCAACCCGCAGCGTCACATCCAGGATGGTGTTGTAGAACGCCGTTGCGCGCGCAAAGTCAGTTGACGGAATTTCAAACCAGTTAATCGCGTTTTTCATTTCTAAATACTCCATATACCCAATAATCGATTCTGGCTTGATCATAGAGAACACGAGTGACAACCCTATGTCAGTAGCTCTTTGCTAATGTCAGGTATTGTTTTGCATGACGGCCTCTGCCTCGATGCGCAGACGGTCTCGCAGACTCGCCGGTTCGAGCACCCGCACATTGTGTCCCCATCCCAGCAGCCAATGCAACAGTTCATCCTCGTGCCGAATCGTGAACGTAACGAGCAAGCCATTTTCCGTGTTGTGTTCACTCACCGCGAAATACGACTGTGATTCCTTCACCCAGCGCGCGGCGCTTTTGTTGAAGAGCGCCTTAACAACCAGCGTGCGCTGGTCGCTGCCTTTATTCTGCAATGCATTCAATGCGTCGAACGGCGGTCGGGTAAACGCGACATCACTGACCGTCAGGTCTTCCATGCGATCCAGCCGGAAGACGCGCACCTCGCCGTGTTTGTGGTCAAACGCACTCGTGTACCAGACCTGCGCCACGTTTGAGAGTCGGTAGGGGTCGGCCTCGCGCCACTCATGTTTGCCTTTCGCTTCGTCCGCATAACGCGCGAAATAGCGAAACCGCACGCGCCGGCATTCCAGAATGGCACCGCGCAATAGTTGCAGGCGCATCTGCACCTGCGGATTGGTCGTCTGTGAAGTGATGAAACACAAGCTCGCTTTGATTGCGCGCACATCCTCGCGCAGCTTGTCCTTCAATACCCCTTCGATCTTCGCGCCAGCGCTACGAGCGGCCCGGCCGTATTGCGCGTCGAAGTGCTGTTGCATGATATCGGCGCCGAGTAACAGCATTGTGGCTTCGTCGATGTCGAACGACAGCGGCGGGAGAAAATACCCTTCGACCAGCGAGTAGCCCTGCCCGGTCACCGACACGACGGGCACGCCAGACTCACACAGTGCTTCCACGTCGCGATAAATGGTGCGTTTGTTGACCTCAAATGTGGCCGCCAGGTCCTCGGCGCGCAGTTTGCCATGGCGTTGCAGCTCAAGCACGATGGCGAGTAGACGATCTGTGCGGTTCATGCCACGAATGATAGACGATGGGTTACCACTTGCGCAGGGCGTCGAGCCGAAACTGTTGCAGCACAGGCGCCGCCGGATCGGGCTTGGGGTTGGCGAGGATGAACCGCGCGGCGCGCGCCAGCACACGCCAGCCATCGCACACCATCATTAGCGCTGGGTCGGCGCCACGCCGACGGGCGCGCAGTATCTGGCGCAACTCCCTGCCTGTGACAGCCGCAGCAGCCTCGCCACGTAACGATGCCACAAACGCTTGGGCGCTCGCGGGCAGCACCACCTCAAGGGCATTCAGAGCGCCTTCTGTTGGCGAGAGCGTGACCGGTACACCCGCGGGTACACCCGCGTAATCGGCGCGCGCGATGATTACGCCGGCGACGCGCGACCATGCGCCTTGCGGGCCCGGTTTCGGCATGGTGAAGCACTCCGGCGGGCGGTCGAGGTCGATGTCGCGGATGAACAGCACCGGGTCGTCGCCGAGCGGCGTCAGCCCGAAGATTTCGGCGCGTGGTTCGAGGATGGCATTGTCCTCGATCCACCCAAACACCGAGAGCTGATCCAGGCGCGTGTTGCGCTCGGTCATCAGGCTGTTGACAAGGATCGGATAGGGCAGTGTGCGCACCGGCAGCCCGAACAACACCCGCGCCGCCCCGCTCGCGCGGGTGAGATTGCCGGCTGCGGCCAGTTGCGCCGCGAGCGCAGCAGCGCCGTCGCCAATGATCAGCAGGCAGGCGGTCGCGCCGCTCACCATTTCGCAGCCGCCCGGGGTATCGATTGAGAGCAGGTCGGAGAAGTTCATGCGGACGTTGTCCTAGTTCTTGTATGTGATGCGCCGGTTGCTGATCCGTTCGATCAGGCGCGCGAGCAGCCACAGTGCGGCGATGACGAGCACGTCGACAAACGCCGTAATCGCGAGTGACGCCGCCAGCCAGCGCAGGGTGATTGTCACAGGCGCCTTGAGCGTCTGCACCAGGTCGGCGCCACCGAGTAGCAATGCGACAACGGCGATCACTACGAGCAGGCCGATCACGGGCGGCCAGGCTTGCGTGTCGGAGGCCGAAGGCATCATGCTGTTGGCGACGGCGAAGATGATGTAGAACCATAGCAGCGCATCGGTGGCGCGTGTGGTCGCAAGCAGTAGCGACGCCAACGCGGCGATGTCGCCGCGCTCCAGCGCGCCGGTCACGCCCGCGCCGTTGAATGTCTGCCAGCCGATCAGCCCCAGCACGATCAAGCCCACCAGCAGCGGCGCGCCGCCGATCAAGCTGGCGCGAATACTGTCGGACTTGAGCACCTCGACCGCGCCAAGGCGAACTGTGCCGCCCTTCTGGCGTTTCGGGATGAGGGTAAAGCTGCGCACCGGCACGCGCAACAGGCGCGCCATCACGGCGTGGCTCAGTTCGTGCAGCGCCACGCCGGGAAGGAGCGGGATGGAATAGAGAAAGATCGCGGACTCGGTATGACCCGTCACCAGCAGCGCCACTTCCTGCAGCATGCGATGCGCGTAACGCTCTAGCGCCAGCAACGCACCGAATGCAGCGAGGAAGGCGAGCAGGCTCGGCAGCATCTACTGTGCCGCTACAGCTTTCACGATCGCGCTAAAGTCGCCTGCTTTCAGGCTGGCGCCGCCGACGAGGGCGCCGTCGATGTCGGGTTTGGCGAGCAACTCCTTCGCGTTAGCGGGGGTAACGCTGCCGCCGTACTGGATGCGCACCTGGTCGGCCAGGTCGCCATACTTCAGGCGCACCTGCGCGCGCACGAAGGCGCAGCGGTTCTGCGCGTCGTCGGATGTTGCGGCGCGACCGGTGCCGATGGCCCAGATGGGCTCGTAGGCGATGGTGACTTTGGCGATGTCGGCAGGGCTGACGTTGACCAGGCCGTCGCGCGTCTGGCGTTCGAGCACGGCTTCGGTCTGGCCGGCTTCGTTTTCCGCGAGCGTCTCGCCGATGCACATGATCGGCAGCAGACCCGCGGCGATGACGGCCAGCACTTTCTTGTTGACCAGCGCGTCGGTCTCGCCAAAGATCTGGCGGCGCTCGGAGTGGCCGATGATGATGTAGTCGACGATGCCGGTGAGCATGCCGATGGACACTTCGCCAGTGTACGCGCCCTTTGGCTCGTAATAGGCGTTCTGCGCGCCAAGCTTGATGCTGCTGCCAGCAAGAGCGGGTTTGACGCTGGTGAGCGCCACGAAGGCGGGGCATACGGCGATGTCGACACTACTTGCGGGGACGCCGGATAGTGCGGCTTTGAGTTCGTCAACCAGGACCACGGCCTCGCTGACGGTTTTATTCATCTTCCAGTTTCCGGCTATAAATGGGGTTCGCATTGTTTTATTCCTTCAATCTATGTATCACTGTGCGCGATTACGTTTGCGCGCAAAGCATGTAAATTCTACAGCGTTCAAGAAAGAAAGCTTAAAATGTCAGCATCATGACTTCACAGCAACTACTACTCGGTGTTGACAGCGGTGGATCGAAAACGCGCGTTGTGCTCGCGGACGCAGACGGGCATGTTCTGGGCGCCGGTCATGCCGCCTGTTCCAATTATCAGTATGTGGGCGAGGCAGCCGCAGTCGTCGAGATTGAGGCTGGCATTGAGGCAGCGTTTGCGCAGGCCGGGATCATGCGGCGCAGAGTCGATGCAGCCTGCTTTGGCATCGGCGGCGCGGATACTCCCGAGGACATTGCGAAGGCGCGCAAGTGGGTGGACGATAACCATTGGGCTATGCGCTGCCTGGCGGTGAACGATGGCATGCTGCCGTTGTATGCCGCGTGCCCCGATGGGCAGGGCGTGAGCGTCATCGCCGGCACCGGGGCGATCATGTGGGCGCAGTCGCTGGATGGTCGCATTGCGCGCGCGAGCGGATGGGGGTATCTACTCGGTGATGAGGGCGGCGGCTGGCAACTGGGTCATGAGGCGTTGCGGCATGTGGCGCGCGCCGACGATGGCCGCGGGCCGGCGACGCTGCTGACGCCGCGGGTGCTGGCGCATTGGAATCTGACGTCGCCTTATGGTTTAATCACGCGCTTGTATCATGCCGATGTGACGCCGGCCGATGTTGCGTCGCTGGCCAAGGTCGTGATCGACTGCGCTGCCGAGGGTGATGAACTGGCGTTGCAGATCGCGCGCGCGGGCGCGGATGAACTGGCGCTGGCAGCGAAGACAGTCATGAACAGGATCGACTTGCATCTGCCGCTCACGCTGGCGTACTCAGGCAGCCTGCTGATCAAGGGACTGTTCTACCGCCAGTTGTTTACCGACGCCTGCCGCCGGATGATTGGCGATATCGCACTCGCGCCAGTCGAGGATCCGGTGACGGGCGCCGTCGCAGCGGCTAAGCTTCTACTGTTTAATCTCGCCGGAACTCAAGCAAAGGTGTCGTGAGTTGCTGGTGATTGTGTCGCTTGCACGCACAGCAACAGTCCCTGACGGAAAGAGATCGTCGCTCGGTCGCCTAGCATGACGTTGCTGACGCCGCGCGCCGGCCCGATGAAGAGCGATTCATTGCGCAGCGGGTATTCCAGTCCGTCGGTGACGATGCCGTGCGCGTCGCCGCCAAACGGGATCAGCGAGACGACGTCGCCCGCACCGCCGCGCAACTCGAAAGGCGCGCCTGGGCGGATCAGGAAGGATTGCTCGTCGCCTGAGGCGATCATCACGCGGCAGTCGCGCAGGGCGGGCATCGCCAGCAGCATGACGTTCGCGATGGTCTGATCCAGCCGCCCGCCCAGCCCGCCGAGGATGGTGATCTCGCCGGATGGATCGGTTCTTGCGGCATACAACAGCGCTAGTTCAAGGTCGGTCTCGTCTTTATGCGCCGGGTGACGTTCCAGATGAACCCCGTCTTGTTCGAGCGCTTGCAACTCCTCGGTGGTCAGCGAGTCAAAATCGCCGATGACGCGGGCAGGATGAAGGCCAAAACGTAATGCGGCGCGCGCGCCGCCATCGGCGCAGAGTAGACGGTCGCCCTCGCGCAGGTGGCGGGCAATGTCAGCGGGTGTCGGTGGGTCGCCGTTGGCGATGATGATTGTGCGCATGGGTGTGTGTGAAGACGCAAGAACACCTTACGCAGATGAGACCTCGGCGTAAGGTGTTGCTTTCCGATCTTCAGTTGTGGATTCTAGCACTCAGCGCGAAAGGGTCAACTGATGCGCTCGAAGCGGCTGCCCAGCGCTCCGCACACGGGGCACTTGTCCGGCGCGTTGCGCTCATGGGTGTAACCGCACACTGGGCAGATGTAGTAGTCGTACAACCCTTCGGCCTGCGGCTCCTTCAGCGTGGCCAGCGCCTTGGTGTAGAGCGCCTCGTGCACCTTCTCGACTTCCCATGCATCCTGGAAGGAGGCCAGTCCCTTCTTGGCGCTGGCGCCTTCGGCTTCAGCTTCCTTAATGAAGTCCGGGTACATAGTCACAACTTCGTAGTGCTCGCCAGCGATGGCTGCCTTCAGGTTCTCTTCGGTTGACTTGACCTCGCCCAGCGC
Source organism: uncultured bacterium (assembly GCA_903921365.1). Lineage (GTDB taxonomy): Bacteria > Chloroflexota > Anaerolineae > J036 > Brachytrichaceae > CAIXPS01. Next base: position 5,917 of record CAIXPS010000603.1, read on the forward strand.
GCGGAAGTGGCTGAGTGCGTGGACGGTCTCGGCGGCGGCGGCGCCGCGAAACAGCTTGGCGACCTGCTTGTAGCCATCCTGGTCGGCGCGGCGGGCAAACGCCGTGTACTTGCGGTTGGCCTGGGATTCACCGGCAAATGCTGCCCATAGGTTCTTGGTCGTATTTTCCATGTAATGCCTCCTTGGCATTTCGAGTAAATAGTCTTAGGGGATGTGCATGCGCGAAACCCCTATATAAGATTTACTCCCGCAGCGGTAAGTTGTCAAATGGCATTACTCATGACTTTGCCATGAGCTATGACATTGTGGCAGCATCCTGTTGATGCTGACAATCTAAATCTCTTGCCAACTCGCGCCGTCGGAAGCAACGCACGCATACACCTTGGGCGTCCGGCCGGTGCGGCGGGGATACTCGTCCTGCACTTTCAATGCCAGCGCCGTGGCATGCTCATCGGCGACGAGCGCGATGGCGCATCCGCCGAAGCCGGCGCCGGTCATGCGCGCGCCAAATACACCGGGTTCGCCGCGCGCGATGTCCACGACCGCGTCAAGTTCCTTGCTGCTCACCTCGTAAAGGTCGCGCAGACTATCATGCGACTGGTTCATCAGTGCGCCGAACGCGGCGATGTCGTTGGACTGCAACGCGGCGACGGCGTCGAGAACCCGCTGGCTCTCGTGCACCACGTGGGCGCACCGTTTTGCGATGACCGGCGGTAGTTCACCCGCGTGGTGATCAAACTCCGCAGCGGTGATATCGCGCAGGCTGGCGACGCCGAGCAGGCGCGCCCCTTCTTCGCACTCGGCGCGGCGCTGGTTGTAGGCGCTGCCTGCCAGAGTGCGCGGCGCAGTCGTGTCGACGACGAGCACTGTCGCGCCCGTGGGCACTGGCACGAGTTTGTAATCGAGGCTGCGGCAGTCGATCATTAGCGCGTGATTGCGCCGGCCAAGCGACGAAATGAACTGATCCATGATGCCGCAGTTCACACCGACGAACTGGTTTTCGGCTTTTTGTGAGACCTGTGCGGCGCTAACGCCATCGATTTGCAGTGGCGAGGGGGATCCGGCGGCGGCGGCTGTAAAAGCCATGACGGTGGCCATTTCAGTGGCGGCGGAGGATGACAACCCACTGGCGATGGGCACATCGCCCTGCATCACGGCGTCGAATCCGCCAAGCGTATAGCCGGCTTTTTGCAACACGTCGGCAACGCCTCGGATGTAGTTGTTCCAATCGTGGGCTGTGTCATGGTCGATGTGATCCAGCGAAAACTCGGCGATCTGATCAAAGTTAATTGAATACACGCGCGCGATGCGGTCGGCGCGCGGCGCGCCAACCAGTGTCACCTCGCGGTCGATGGCGATGGGCAGCACGAAGCCGTTGTTGTAGTCCGTATGCTCGCCGATCAGGTTGACGCGTCCGGGCGCGCGCGCGATAAAGCTGGGCGCGCGCCCATACAAAGCTGTAAATTGGGTTTTGTACTGTGAGGTGTCCATAAGTTAATCAGTTGCGCGAGAGGTTTAGCACAAGGTAAGCAATCACCATCCCTAACACCACCATCGCGACGCCATAAATGCGATACACGCGCAGGGTCACCACCTCGCCGCGGCGTTCCAGGATGCGTTTACCGATCGGGTCGCGCTCGACAAGCGCCTGCAATGGCCGGCGCAATGCGGCGAAACCGTTGATCATGATCAGCATGGCACAAATGAGACCGACGATTACTTGAATCATTCTGCTTCTATTATATTATGTCGAAACATTTGCCTTGCGACTGAATATAAGGTAGTATGCAGAATAATTCACACCAAAGTGCGCGAAATGTATGCATTGGGAAAGACTTTCCGAAGACGTTTATATATTTACTAGCGACCGTTATGCGCAGGTAACTGCAAGCTTGGTCGTCTCCGGCACGATTGGAGTTGTGATCGACACACTCCCGTTTCCGCAGGAGACAAGCCAGATTGCATTGTTTGCGCGCCGCCGTTGCCCGGATGGCGTGCGTTATGTTATTTATACGCAGCACCAGGCCGATCATACCTATGGGGCATTCCTGTTCCCCAGGGCAGAAATTATCTCGCACAGGCTCTGTCGCGACATTCTCATTGAGAGAGGCTTTAAGGCGCTCGAACTGGCCAAAAAACTCAATCGTGAACTGGAGTTAGTCCGGCTGCGCATTCCAAATCTGACGTTCGAAAGTGGAACGTTCACACTGCGATTGCCCGGCAAGACGCTCGATATCTTTCCGACGCCCGGCCACACCCCGGATGCTGTATCTGTCATCCTTCAAGAGGAGAAGATCCTCTTTGCTGGCGACACGATTATGGCGATTCCAACGATTGGCGACGGCGATCTGGATCAGTTGCGCGCCTCGACCGAGGCGATTGCCGCTATACCGCTGGAAAGCATCGTCCAGGGCCATGGCGAGATCATCCTGCGCGGCGAGATTAAGGACAATATCAAGCGTAGCCTTACGTATCTGGATCACCTGAACACCAGGATACGCAAACTGGTCGATACCAACGGCACGCTTGAAGAGGCTCGCAAGATCACGCTGGAGTCGTGCGGGTTGCAGCGGGTGCTGCTGAACGGCATGGTGACCCCCTTGCACACGGCGAATGTGACGGCGTTGTACAACCGCTTCATGGCGGAGCGCGGTTCCTCCAGGTTGCCACCTCTGATTCTCAAGGCGCCGGAATCCCCTGTCGAAGCAGAGGTTGTTGAGAAGGAAGCGCCCAAGCGGAGACGCGCCGCGGCCAAGAAAACGGCTGCGCGTAAGAAGCCCGCGGCTGCAAAGAAAAACGGGCAGACGAAAACCGCCGAAAAAGCGAGGGTGACGAAAAGGCGTTAGGCATGAGCGTATTCCAGGCCGCCTTTATCGCGCTGTTCTACACGTTTGCGCGCTCCGCGTTTAACGCCGGACTAGGCGGCTACATCCTTTCCCAACCCCTGGTGGCGGGCACGATTGCCGGTCTGTTACTCGGCGACCCCATAGCAGGCGCAGCGCTTGGCGGCTTCATCAATCTGGGCACGCTGGCATTGAGCAACCTGCGACTGCGCGTTGGCCCGGATATCGCACTGATCGGCTATGTTGGCGTGAGCGTGTTGTTGCTGGCAGGCGTGAAAGCCGACAGCCCGAATGTGGCGACGATCTTCGCTGCGCTGGCCGCGCTTGGGATTGTCATCAACTTCATGCGCGGCGTGGTCAATAGCGTCCTGGCGCACTGGGCTGACTACTTTGCCGAGCGGGGCAACGCCAACACTGTCGCGTTTGTCAACATCGTCCCGACACAGGCGTGGCTGTTTTTGATCACTTTCTTTCCGGCGTTTCTTATTCTGCGCATCGATGTCAAGACGCTGCTCGATATCACGGCCGCCATTCCTCACTGGGTGCAGAGTGCGTTGAACCTGAGCCAGTACCTGCTGGCTGCCATGGGCATCGCTCTCAGCCTGCGGCTGATCATGCATGGCAGCAGCATCGCTTACTTCATTCTGGGCTGGCTGGGCGCACAACTCTTCGGCCTGGCGCCAGTGACGCTGCTCGGCGCGAGTGTGGCGATGATCCATGCTTTCCTGGCGCGTAAACGCATGGAGTCAGTTCACGAGACGTTGATTACCGATCTTTTGCCATCCGATCAGTCCAGCGGCATGAACCCGGACGCGCCTCGCCTGACGAGCAATGATCTGCGCCTGTCGCTGTTGTTATGGGTGTTTTTCCATGACGCCGGGCTGAACTACGAGCGCGCCCAGAACATGGGATTCGCGACTGCTATGGCGCCGATCGCAAAGCGACTATATGCTGACGTGACTGAACGCGCGGCCTGTCTGCGCCGGCACCTGACAATGTTTGCGACCGAGTTTTCAGTCGGCGCGTTGCTGGTCGGGGCGACCGCCGCGATGGAGGAGCGCCGCGCCGCCGGCGATGTCATCAGCGACGCGGAGTTTGTGGGCGCCAAGACCGGGTTGATGGCCGGACTGGGCGTGACGGGAGATGCGCTGGTTGTTGGCGCAATTACCGCGCTCGGTATCGCCGTCGGCGTTGGGCTGGCGCTCCAGCAGACGTTGCTCGGCCCATTTCTATTCATCGTGTTCGAGGCTGCGACGGTGCTCGGTATCGCCTGGGCCAGCTTTACCATCGGTTACCGCACCTTCCTGAATCTGGAGGCATGGGCGCGCGCGAATGACTGGCTGCGCGCCATGCTTTTCGGCGCAGTGCGGCTGGGCGCGTTTGCGCTGGGCGCGCTGGTCATCAGCTTCGTCCCGGTGCATCTGCCTGCGGGCGCTGTGATCCAGATCGACTTGGCGCGCATTCCGCTGCAGGCGGCCTTGCTCGATAGCGTCATGCCGCGCATGGTCCCGCTCGCTATCACGATCGGGTTGTGGTGGCTGCTGCGGTATCGCAATACCAACCCGATGGTGTTGCTTGGCGCGATCATCCTGGTGTCCGTGGTTGCCTGCGGCCTGCTGCGCCTGATCGGCTGGCTGTAGGGTGTTTGATATTTTCCAGCGCCGTATGGATATCGCGATTCAGAAGTACAGCCGCACTTATTTCGACTTGATCGAAGCGTTCAAGCAGCCAGATTGCGCCGTATGCCGGTTGACAGACGCCGCCGTGTGCCAATACATCGACATTTTTATCTACGAGAACATCACGAATGTGGCGCGGCGCCAGGAGATTCGCGAGGCGCGACTGTTCTGTTCGCTGCACACCACCAAATTCCTGAGCGGGTATGGGCGGTTGCTCAGCCTGGCGACGCTGGAGCAGGATGTGCTGAATGACGTGCTGCGCTCGACCAACCGCGTCATCAAGCACCCGCTGTCCCGGCCTGGCAAGATCGGCGCGCTGTTTCAAAACGCGGCGCGGGCCATCCGAGACGCGATCCGGCCTGCCCGCAACTGCACGTTGTGCGACTACGAGCGCAGCCAGGAGCGCGTCATGCTCGGCACGCTGATTCAGTTTATCGAGGAGCCGGACATACGCGAGGCATTTGAGGCTTCGAACGCGTTGTGTCTCCCGCATTACTACATGGGGCTGGGCATGCCAGGCCGGCATGAGCGCATCATCAAGGTGCAGCAGGCTGTACTGGCAAAGACCAAGGCCGACATCGATGAGTACGTGCACAAGCGCAACCCGTTGTATCACGATCAGGAGATGAACGAGGACGAGATTGAGTCTCCGACCCGCGCCGCCAAGCTGATATCGGGGCGCATCATCCACATGGACGGCCGCTGGTAATCCTCTCTCACCTGCTTCTCATCGATTATCCCCTTGAGGGTTAAGCAACGCTGCTACAATTTCGCAATGGTGGACGGCTTAAAAGCACTGAAACCATTGAGGCGATCATTGTCGTTATAGCATGGATACGGCATGCGCCTCTTTTTGCATTTATTTGGCATGATAGCTGGGTGTACAGGCGTCGATCTTTGAAGGAGTGATTGTTGATTATGGCGAGTGTCTCTGGTCCACTTCGTTTACCCGATCCGAAGGCGAAATCAAAGAAAAAGAAAATCGATATCCCCTATAACCGCTGGCCGAACCGCATTCGCCGCGCGATCAAGTCCTTCATTACCATCTTCATCGTCGTCAGCATCATCTGGACGATCGTCGCGTTCGCGACCATCGATGATGTTTCGCTGAACATGACGTTCAACGCCATCCAGTCGGTGGGTCAGGTTCTGCTGACCGTGATTACCGCGATGTTCGGCATCGTGATGCAGTTCGGTCTGTTGTTCTGGTTTCTTTCGCGTCCCTCGGTGGAAGTTATCCGTCCCGGCGATGACACCACCGTAACGTTTGAAGACTACTGGGGCCAGCCCCAGCTGGTCAAGCTGGTGAAGCAATGGATGTCGCTGTTGCGCGACCGCAAGGATTTCGAGAAAATGGGCGGCAAGTACATCAGCGGACTGTTGTTGTATGGCCCACCCGGAACTGGCAAGACGATGCTTGCCAAGGCCATCGCCGGCGAATCCGGCATGGCGTTTCTCTCCGCCGCCGGCACCAGCTTCCAGGGCATGTTCTGGGGCATGGACATTCTGAAGGTATTGCGTTTCGCCAAGATGAGCCGCGATCTTGCTCGTAAATATGGCGCATGCGTGGCATACATCGATGAAATCGACGCCATCGGCATGAACCGTGGCGGTGTGCGCGGCGGAGGCATGGGCGGGGGCGGAGGCATGACCAGCGGCACAGGCATGGGAGGGTTGGGCATGTTCGCGCTCAGCACGCTGCTCAGCCAGATGGACGGCATGAACAACCCGACATCCGGAGAGAAGATCACCCGCAGATTCTATAAGCTCTTTGGCAAGACATACAACCCGACCCGCAACTGGCATGTGATGTGGATGGGCAGCACCAACCGCCCCGACGTGCTCGACCCGGCGCTCACGCGCTCAGGCCGTTTGGATACCAAGATTGCGGTCGAACCACCCGATCGCGCCAGCCGCCGTCTGGTCGTCAATGGCTACTTGACCAAGATCAAGCACGACGACACGGTTGATGTCGAATCGATCGTGGCCGACACGAACGGGCTGACCCCTGCGGACATATCGGCCGCCATCACCAAGGATGCTGTGCGCATCGCCTTCTTCGGCGGGCGCAAGCTCGTCTCGCAGAAGGACATAGACAAAGCCTTCCTCGAACAACAGTCCGGCATGGAGACGCCAGTCGAGGAAATGGATGAGTCGCAGCAAAGGGTGCTGGCCTATCATGAGGCAGGACACGCGATTGCGCAGTACTACATGATGCCCGATCAGAAAATCGTGCGCGTGACGATTGTCAAGCTCTCCACGGGCAGTCAGGGCCATATGGCCCCCGTCGATACTGTGGAGCAGCATGTGCGCCCGATTATGAACTACGCCTATGAAATTATCGTGGCGATGGCAGGGCGCGGCTCCGAGAAGGTGCTTACCGGCGAGATGTTCGACAGTGTCGGCGGCGACTATCCGATGGTGCGCATGCTGATGTGGCGCCTGGTCGAATCAGGGTTCTTTGGCCCGCCGTTGTCGCTGCAAGGCGCCAGCTATGACCAGTATCGCGAGAAGGCGCTTGAGAAGTACTGGCTGACGATGGAGGACGCAACCGAAAAACTCCTGCGGCAGCACTGGAAGGAAGTCACGGGCGTGGCAGAAGAAATGCTGGTGAAGAACACGCTGAGTGGCAAGGAAGTGGTGGAGATCATAGAAGCCAACCAGACGCCCGAAGCGTTGACAAGCAATGTCATCCCGCGCACGTTGGCGGCAATCCGCGCCCATGCGCTGGCCGAGGTTCGCAATGGCTATTCGAGTAGCGTCCGACAGGTTCTGGCTGAACCCGCGCAGATTAAAGCGAACGACGCGAAAAATCGCGAAGGCGCCAATGTGAATGATGACAGTGTTGCCGCAGATGAGGTCATCATCATCAATGGCAATAGCAATAGCAATGGGAGCGGCGGACGCAATGGCGCGAGCGCTCCGCAACCTGATGTTGTCAGCGATGGCGTAGGTAGCTATGAGCCGCGGCTGGAAACCGATAATGAGCGGCCGCGCGTTGAGCCCGAAATGATCAACAACGCCAGGCCGATAGATGTAGACCCGCAGCAACCATAAGCGCTGCGCGCGCGTCCTCATGACGGTGCGATGGTAACATTAGCCTGATGCCTTATGGTTGTGTTTAATACAAATTGGCGCCCGGCGGTTACCGTTGGCATCGCCACCATGCTTGCCTTGCTGATCGGCATCGGGATCGCCTTCGGTTTGGCGATGAAGCTTCCGGTCTCGTTGATCACCCATGTGTTGATTACACTCTCACTCGTGATGCTGGGGATCATCGTGTGGCTGGCTTATAACACGGTCGCGTTGTCCAGGATCAGTTATCTACTCGACCGCAATGCGTTTGTGATCCACTGGGGCGCCATTCGTGAAATTGTCCCGATGGGCGATGTGCAACGCGTCATTGCTGCGTCGGACGTGATAACCGATCTGAAGTTCAGCGGTCTGCCCTTGCCCAACTGGTGGATAGGAGATGGTTTTCACCCGGCGCTTGGTCAGGTGCGCTTTTGTTCCAATGCGCCGCTCAGAAAACAGCTTATCATCGTCACGCCGGGGATGAACTACGCTATCTCCCCTGCTGATGTGGAGGGGTTTGTCGAAGCCTTCCGTGTGCGCTTCGAGATGGGGCCGACTCAGGTTGTGCCGCCGGCGCGATTGATGCCCGCCATCATGCACTGGGCGTTCTGGGGCGATCATCTGGCGCATCTGCTGGTGTTGTTCGCCATCGGGCTGAACGCACTCCTGTTCGCCGTTGGCTTCGCCCGCTATCCAGCGCTGCCTGCGCAACTGGTGTTGCACTTCGATGCCGCTGGTTCTCCCGATCGTTTCGGCCCGCCCAGCCAGGTGTTTGGCCCTGCTATCATCGCGTTCCAACTCTTCGTGATTAACTTCCTGATCGCACTGGGTGTGTATTCGCGCGGGGAGAAGCTGGCGGCCTATCTCGCATGGGGCGGCAGCGCCATGGTTCAGTTGTTCTTCCTCATCGCTATGATTACTGTGGCGTTCAATGTCTGAACACGCGGACGCCCCTATCCTGACATAGTGAGACAATGACACGGTCAATCCACACACCGTTTGCCGTTAGGTGGCATATTTCGCGCCATTCTGCCAACGGGCTTAGAATTAACTTATAGCGTAAGAAATATGATCCTTATTACTGGACCTACCGGATGTATTGGCAAGGCAGTCGTTGAACGATTGACCTCGTCCGGTCATTCGGTAAAGTTGCTATGGCACTGGGGTCACGAGCATCTCGCCCCGCGGCGCGTGTCCATTGTCGGCGGCGACGTGCACAACGTGCAATCGCTGGTGGACGCGATGGAGGATGTGGATACAGTGCTCCATCTGGCCTCATTGCGGCGCGATGTGGGCGCCGAACGAGTCGAGGAAGTCAATGGCGGTGGCACACGCAACATTATCGATGCCGCTAGGCGCGCCAAAGTATCCCGTCTGATCACAGTCGGCTGCCTCGGCGCAGAGGCGCGCTCGGCCTATCCCTATTTGCGCAGCATGGGCAAAGCCGAGGAAATGGTGCGCTCCAGCGGGCTCAACTTCACGGTGCTTAAATCGGCGGTTGTGTATGGCGAGGGCGATTGGTTGACCGCGTGGCTCGCCGGCATTGCGACTGGCATGCCCTTGATCATGCCGCTGCCGCATCGGGGCGAGACCCGCCTGCAACCGATCTGGGTCGGCGACCTTGCTGCATGCATCGAACGCTGCCTGAATACCCGCTCTACCTTCCGACAGGTCGTGCCGATTGGCGGCCCGCAGTCCCTCACGCTAGCCGAGATCGCGCAGATCACGCTTGGCGCCGCTAAGTCCAACCGCCGCTTTGTGCGCATCCCCACCAGCATGACCCATCAGTTAGCGCGATTTCTGGCGCATTGTCGCGGAGCATTGACCGAGTTGGAAATCGACGCGCTATCGTATAACCGCACAACCGAAATCGGGAGTGTGCACCGCATGTTTGGCTTTGCGCCCGCCAAGATGCGCACCAAACTCTCGCACCTCAGGATGGATCGCGAGCAGGCGCCGCTGCCAGTGCGGTTTTCACGTTGAAAGATAAGGAACTCTAGCGCCTGCGATTCCAGACGTCGTTCCCGTAGCGCGTAGCGCGCAAGTCGTTGGCGCAATTAACCTCGTCGTCGGACATGCTGCCCACAGTAAACGCGATGTCGAGGATATCTGTGAACGCCGCGCGCCACGCTTCCGCGGTTTCCTCGTAGCTTACGGCTCGCCCAACAATCTCCGACAATGTCCCGGCATGCATACGAACGCGTTCCGGTTCCGGGGCGCCCACCAGATACTTGCACACACGCCCGATGTCGCCATACAACGGCAGGCTGCCATGCTGCAACACGCCGTCCACGCGGCGCCATTGCGCGCTGCCGACGAGTTTCTTCTCGCCGCCAACAACTTCGTAGTCGCTGGGGGCTTCGAAGCACACCGGCCCCTTGGCCTTATCTTCCTTCGCAACGGTATTGGCGCTGGCATCGCTGACCCCCAGCCGTTTGAGCGTCTCGATGATCGCGTTGGCGATGCGGCGGTATGAAGTCATCACGTCGCCTTCGGCAAGCGGGTGATTGATGGGCAGCGAAATGCTGTAGGTGAACTCATCCGTGTGCAGGATAGCCAGCCCGCCGGTGGCGCGTCGCACCACGTCCACACCGTCGGCGCGGCACGCGGTTTCATCGACCGTGCGGATGCGCTGCGACTGACCAAGGCTGATCGACGCCGGCATCCAGCCGTAAAACCGAAGGGTGGGCGGCTGCCCACCCGAACTGACCGCGCGCGAAATGGCCTCATCGCGCGCCATGTTGGTCGCGCCGTCGTGATAGCCATCGTAAATGAGACGAAATTCAAAGGACATGCAAGCGAGTATAAACCCGCGTCAGGCAGGGCTCAGCTTACCTTCATAATCGCCATTTACAATGCGCGAACTTGAACCTCGATTTGCGATGGTTGTATGGTTGTAATGGAGCTGTGTGATGAATAGAATGCGCTATGGCCTGTTGTTTGCAACGATCGTACTGCCGTTAGCGGTGGGCGCCTGTGCCCCTGCGCCCAGCAACGTGCGTATTGAGCTTCCGCAGCAATACCGTATGCCGCAAGCCAGCCTTGTCACGACTTTCGAACGCCGCTCAGGACGCATCGCGTTGATCGATGACAGTGGCAACCTTGTAGTCATGGATCAAACTGGCGGCGGCGTAGTGAAGATTACCAGGGATGCGACAGAGAAAGCAACTTCGGCGCCGACAAGCGGTCAGACAACCAGCGCGACGCGTAGCAAGGTCGCCACCGGCTATCACTGGCCGGTGTGGTCGCCGGATGCATCACAGATCGCGTTCGTCGAGCTGGTGGCCGAGCGCGTAAGCGCCACGCGCATCATCGAAACGGGCGTCGATGCCGTGACAGTGCAGCGTGGGCCGAACAGCACGACGATCCAGCAGAGCGAGGATGGAACGGCGTCGCAGCGATCGCCCAACACGACAAGCGTGCTGCATCAGCCCAGCCGCGTGATCATCGAGAGTGATCCCACGGGCAACATCCTTTCCAACGCCATCTACATTGCACACATCGACGGCAAGAGCCCGTTGCAGGAAGTGTACGCGTCGGAACAGTATGCAGTGGGGTATCTGGACTGGTCGCCGGACAACTCACAAATCGCGTTCCTTGCGCAGACGGGCGACACCGAAGTGTCCCTGCACCTGGCGCGCGCCGGCAATGACCCGGGCAAACCGCGCAAGGTGGCAACCGGCGTGAATGCGACGTGGAACTGGCATCCTGACGGCAAGACGCTAGTAGCGAAGGTTGAGGGGTCGATGACTGACAATACCGCCGACCTGTCGCTGCTGGACGCGCAGTCCGACGCTACCGTTTCCACGATTATCAAGAAAACGGATATTCCTATTGGTTCGCCCGCCTTTTCATCTGATGGCAATGCGATGCTGGTGACCACCAGGAAAGACGGGCAGGAATACCTGGCGCTGGCGGATCGACAGGGCAATATTTTGCGCAACCTGGTCGCGATCAATGGACAGGTGAGCTTCAGTTGGTCACCAGCGGCTGCCAAGGTGGCCTATATTGTGAAACAGGATTCCGGCTCTGCGCCGGTTGCTGGAGCACCCGCATCCTCCGGCGGCGCGCTGCACTTGCTGGATGTGAACAGCGGCGAAGACAGGGTCTTGTCGCAGATGCCCGTGCTGGCATTCTTCTGGTCGCCCGACGGCGAACGTTTGGCGACCTTCAGTCCGGTTCGGTTATCGGACATGTCAAAGGATTTCGCCGGAGTGGATTTGACATCGAATCAACCGAGCGGCGTCATGACGTTGCAGACAATCGACGTGAACACGCGAACATTTCGCCAGTTGTTCTACCTGGAGCCGACCACTGAATTTCGCCGCCTGCTGAATCAGTTTGACCGCTTCAATCGCTCGCTGAACATTTGGTCGCCGGACAGCCGCAGCCTCGTGTTTTCCATTTATAACAGCGACTTGACGAATAACCCCAACTTGATCGTGGAGACCGAAGCCACCGGCAGTATTCAGCCCCGCTTTATCGCGCAAGGCACTGTGGCTGTGTGGTCGCCGAGGTGAGGAGGAGAAGAGGTGAGGAGGTGAAGGGGGGAAGAGGTGATAGCGTTCTCCTCCTTTCCCCGGCTCCTCCTCTCCTTTTCACCTCTGCTCCTTTTCACTGCTGCCAGCGGTAGCTGACGATCTCGCAACCGTGGAGTGCCCCGTTGAGCATGAGTTCCTGTTTCTGTACGATGTCGCGCTGGTCGCACCAGAAGGTGGTCAGCATGTCCGGTGATCCTGTTTCGGTGATGATGTACCGTCGCAGGGGCGCTTGCGTGATGTCAGGGCCGGGCGGCTCGTCGGCATCGTAGCGATAAGTCTGGCGGATGTTGAGCGGTTCGAGCGACGGCAACGTGACCACCACAGAACTGAATGGCGCCGCCGTGCCGGGGGTGAGCCCAAGTCGTTTCAGCACCACGTAATTAAACATCGCAGAGGCGAAGTCGATGTGAGTGCCGGGCTCGAATATAAGCTGATGCTGCACTACTTTCTTGCGCGGCGCCATGATCGGCGAGGCGCTCAGGCGGGGCGGGATCGGGTTCAGCGCGTTGACATCGCTGCGCAGACGCCACTTGCCGCTGCGCTGATCTTCATCGCTGATTGCCAGATCAGTGAGTTCAACATTGAGGCGGTTGCCGCTGGGAATATAGGCCGCCACACGCCGGACGCCGCTGATATCGATCTGCGCCCACAGGCCGAGTATATTCCAGCGGTCGTCCACATCGAGCTGGACGCGTTGCTCGTTACGCGTGGGCCATTGCAGGTCGATTTCGGTCATGACCCTGTACCCACCGTTGAGAAGTGCCAGCAGGGTCCAGGCTTCTTCGCCTACCTCCTGCCCCGCATGAGTGATGCGGTAAACGCCATGCGCCATCCGCCGCGCAATGCGTGCTGACTGGTCCGTCGTGTAGTCGAAATCTCCGGCGGATTGACCTACCAGTGGCCGCTTCATAGGGGTTAACTGTTTGGGTTTTAGTCGTCCTTGCCGAGCGATTGCAGGAAGTCGTCGTTGTTCTTGGTCTTGGAAAAGCGTGACAGGAAAGCTTCCATCGCATTCGTGATTTCGTAGCCGGCGCCTTGCGGTTGCGGGGTGGTCAACTGGCTCAACATACGGCGCATGAGATAAGTGCGTTGTACTGCCTTTTCGCCCAGCAGCAACTCGTCGCGACGCGTGCCGCTGCGTTCGATGTCGATGGCAGGGAAGATGCGACGGTCGGCCAGCTTGCGCAACAGGTGCAGTTCCATGTTGCCGGTGCCTTTGAACTCTTCGTAGATGATGTCGTCCATGCGGCTGCCGGTATCGACCAGCACTGTGGCGATGATCGTCAGGCTGCCGCCTTCTTCGATGTTGCGGGCTGCGCCGAAGAAAGCCTTGGGCGGGTACAGGGCGGCCGGGTCAATACCGCCGGAGAGGGTGCGCCCGCTGGAGGTCACGGTCAGGTTGTAGGCGCGGCTGAGGCGGGTGAGTGAGTCAAGCAGGATGACCACATCGCGTCCGCATTCGACCAGGCGCTTGGCGCGCGCCAGCACCATTTCGGCCACGCGCACGTGGTTTTGCACGGGCTCGTCGAAGGTGCTTGATACTACTTCGGCGTCCACCGAGCGATCCATGTCGGTGGCTTCTTCGGGGCGCTCGGCGATGAGCGCGACCATAAGGTGCGCCTCGCGATAGCGGGCGCTGATGCCGTTGGCGATGTCCTTAATGATGGTGGTTTTACCCACCTTGGGAGGCGCCACGATCAGACCGCGCTGGCCTTTGCCGATTGGCGCCACAAGGTTAAGCAGGCGCGTGCTGAGTTTGTTGTTGCCGCTTTCGAGGTTATAGAGCGTTTCGGGGAAAATGGGGGTGAGTTTCTCGAAATGCGGGCGGTTCTTGGCTGCTTCGGGGTCCTGACCATTGACAGCCTCGACGCGCAACAGGCTGAAATACTTCTCGCCGTCCTTGGGTGGGCGCACCTGGCCGATGACCATGTCACCGGTGCGCAGGCCGAAGCGCTTGATCTGCGAGGGCGAGACATAGATGTCGTCCGGGCCGGGCAGATAGTGCTCCGCGCGCAGGAAACCGATGTTGTCGTCGACCACATCAAGCACGCCGCCGCGGAGTTCCAACCCCTGCTTCTCGGCCTGAGCCTGCAACAGACGGATGATCAGGTCATCCTTCTTCAGGCGGCTGTAACCCGATACTGCCATTTCTTTGGCGCGCTCGCGCAGATCACTCAATAACTCGGCATCCAACTGCGCCATGTCGATATTGTTGCGACGCGACTGGCGCTGGTTCTGGGGCGCTAGCGGCGGCGCCTGTTGCGGCGCCGGGGCCTGAGCGGCGCTTTCTTCGGCAACTGAAGTGATTTGGCTGTTATCGGGCGTGAGGGCAGGTCGGTCGCCAATAAGACTGGTCATGTCGGCAGGCTCTTCGGTTATTCGTCTTGGGCTCATAGTCTTTATATCTGAAATTAATGAACGCGCGCTCTTTCCCCATACGTATGTCTGCTGTGTTTCAGCAACCGCGGTATGTCACAACTGCCGCCAAGTGGTTTTTCCCACCTAGTGGTTTCTACCACTCAGTGGCTTTTTCGATTGTGTCAGTTATTAGAGGAGACAATCAAGTTTCTTGACCTTGATACAGCAACACGTTAATATCTATATCCCTGTGATGCTGCTGGAGCTTATCGTAGATAACGCGGCACACATAGTATAAATGCGTTACGCGTGTGAGTCAAGTGCACAGTCGGGGAACCGGGATTTGAACCCGGGACCTCACGGTCCCAAACCGTGCGCGCTACCGTACTGCGCTATTCCCCGAAGCACTTCCATTATACATGGTTCTATGACAGAGAGATTAGAGATTAGAGATTGGAAAATAGCGATTGGACGTAGAGGCGCAATCTCCAATCTCTAGTCTCCAATCTCAATCTGCTCCGGGATGCGGCATTCGTAGATCGTAATGCGGGTGAAGCCGGCTGCCTGGGCCATGTGGCGGGCGACAGTGATGTCGGAGCCTATGTCGCGGGCGAGGTGAGCGTCGGAGCCAAGTGTGAGGAGTGTGCCGCCCATCTCGTGATACCACTGGAGCACCGCCTGGGGCGGGCACGTGGTCGGCAGGCGTTTGCGCAGCGAGGCGGTGTTGATCTCGATGCCCTTGCCGCGCGTGATCAGCATGGCGAGAACCGCGCGGATATCCGTCTCGTAGTCGCGAATGTCATAGGCATCGCCGAAGTAGGGTCTGCCATAGCGCGCCGGGTAGTCCATGTGCGCCAGAATGTCGAAATCGCCGTCGCGCGCCAGGGCGAGCATTTCGGTAAAGTACGCATGGAACCCGCCGCGCCAGTCGCCATAGCGCGTGAAGAACTCGCGCGAGTTGGTGTTTGTTTCGGCGTCGAGCCAGTGCAGCGATCCGAGCACGAAGTCCCACGGGTAGCCAGCGAGCACGCGGGCGGTTTCTACCGCATAGCGATGCGGTTCGCTGATCTCGATACCCGCGCGGAGGGTCAGATCGGCGCTGAAACGCGCCCGGCACAGCGTCAGTTCTTCGAAGTAGGCAGGGTGGTCAAATGAGTAGGGCAGCTGCTCGCGGGGGTTGTTTTCCTCGTGTTCGGTGAAGGCGATCTGATGAATGCCGGCGGCGATGGCCGCTTTGCACTGCTCATGCATCGGGACGTTGCAGTCGTTCGAGAACTCAGTGTGGACGTGATAATCACAGCGCATGCGGCATAGATCATACCGCATGCGGGGTAGTGGTTTGGGACTATACTCATTATCAGGTCATCGCAGTTGACGAAGGAGATTACAAATGAATGAGCTAATTCGAACTGCACTCGCCGCAAGCGGCAACTCGATTGAGATCGATGCCGATACCGGACGTGTGCGCGTGCGTGACGAAGCGCTTCTGCGTTCGCACGGTATCGATGCACTGATCTACCTCGCCGTGTTTGGTCTTCCGCAACGCCAGGCTGTGGCGCGCTGGCTGATCTGGGAGACAGCTCAGTCGCTGTCTATCCGTCCGGCCTCGATTCACGAGTTGTACGACGGGCGCGGACACGATCGCCTGCCGCACACGTTCACCACGCCCGCAATGAACCTGCGCGCGATGAGCTATGAGATTGCGCGCGCCGCGTTCAGCGCCGCGATCAAGGGCAAGGTCGGCGCGTTCATCTTTGAGTTGTCGCGCAGCGAGATAACATATACTGATCAGCGTCCTGCCGAGTACGCGACAGCCATCCTCGCCGCCGCGATCAAAGAGGGCTATCGCGGCCCGGTGTTCCTGCAAGGCGATCATCTTCAGGTCAATGCGAAGAATTACGTCGCCAACACCGATGCAGAACTGAACGGTCTGCGCCGCCTGATCGACGAGTGCATTCATGCTGGTTTCTATAACATCGAGTTGGACACCTCGACGCTGACCAACATGAGCAAGTCAATGCCAGAGGAGCAGCAGCACCCGAATGTTGAGATGTGCGCTCTGTTGAGCGACTATGTGCGCACGCACCAGCCCCCGAACGTGGTCATCTCAATCGGCGGGGAAATTGGCGAGATGAACAGTCACAACAGCGACGTGCATGACTTGCATGCCTTCATGGACTATTTCAAACACCGCATCCACCACCATCCGGGGTTGAGCAAGTTGTCGGTGCGCGCCGGCACGTCGCCCGGCGGCGTGGTCATGCCTGATGGCAGCGTGGCGCTCATGACGGTTGACTTCGAAACGCTGTATGAGTTGTCCACCGCGGCACGCCGCGAGTACGCGATGGGCGGCGTGACACAGCATGGCGCAAGCACGCTGCCGCTGGAGGTGCTGCACCGGTTTGTGAGCGCTGGCGCGATTGAGGTGCACCTGGCCACGGCGTTCCAGAATATGCTGTTCGAGCAATTGCCCGGGGCGTTGGTGGCTGAGATGTACGATTGGCTGTTTAAGCATGCCGCTGCCGAACGCAAGCCGACCGACACGGACAGACAGTTCATCTACAAGACGCGCCGCCTGGCGACCGGGCCGTTCAAGAAGTTGATGTGGAATATCACCGACTTCGAGAAAGCCGAGATCCGCCGCGAGTTCGAGAGTTATTTCACGCGACTATTCGAGGGGTTGGGCGTGTTGAACACCACCGACACGGTTGCAAGCGTTGTTTCCACGCATCCCATCCAACGTCACATGTCTGACTTCTCCGAGAAGTCAGACATGTGACGCGCCTTACGTCGCGACATGCGTCGCGCGCAGTTCATCGAGGAACGCCTGTCCTTCCTCGACCGTCAACGTTTCGTTGATTATGTGATAGATGAATCCCTTGCCGCCAGTGGCGCGTTGCACAGCAAGGGCCGCCTTGCAGTCAACATAGATCTGGCATAGCTTGCCGCCGTCGCGGATGCGTTTAAGCAACGCTAGCCAGCCGTCGGCGAGGGGCTGACCATCGCCCGGCTGCCATTGGATGCCGCGCAACCGCTCGATGGCCAGCAGGTGGTCAAGGTGTGGAATCTCGCCCTTGCCGTCAAGGTGGTAGAACCCGTAATCAAGGTGGTTGCAACACTTTGTCAGGTCTGGCACGATGTAGCGCTTGAACATGCGCGGCGAAATCATGTACGAGAAGTCGCACTGCAGCATGTATCCCTTGCCCGGCGACCAGCACGGCCCCCAGCAGGCGTTGCCGCGCCCGCCCTTGCTGGTGAGCGCGTATAGTTCATCGTAATAGCGTATCCATAGCGCCGTAATCTCGTTGACCAGTCGGTCGATCTCGTCAGGATCGTCGGTCAGGTCGAGAAGCAGCTTTTCGGAGGTGCGCAGGCTGGCCAGGATATCAAGGTTGCCGCCGATATCGGCGATGCCCACCAGCACCTGATCGCCCCACCGTTCTACGGCGCGCGCCGTCATCTGTTGCACACGCAACCACCACGGATTCTGCGCATCATACGACAGGTGGATGTCGGAGAGTGAGTTCACGCCTTCCAGCGGCCAGAACCACGTGGTGTCGGGCGTCCACGACAGGCGCGATCCGAGAAATGCAGCACTCGTGCCGGGGCCGTAGTTCACCCACCACTTCGGGTAAGCGTCACCCAGCCAGTGGGTGGCTTCGAGGAGGCGCTCCCAGTTATCGATCACCGCATCGGCTGGCGTGTCCAGCCCCCATTTGCTGAGTTGTGAGGTGTTCGCGCCAGGCACGGGGTCGCTTACTTCCAGCACCACGATCGGGCGGTCGAGTTCGCCAGCCCACCAGTCGTTCCAGTCGCGCGTGATGCGTTGCCAGTCTGCGTCGGTAAAGTTGATGTTGATTGCCATAGGGAGATGTTGTACAGCCGAATCGCCATAGGCACAACTCAGCAGGCGCCCATTTTTCTCCCTATTTTTCTCTCCCTTTTGGATACTGTCAGATCGTCCGCGATATTGTTAAATCAGCACATCCTATTCATTTTTCGATTGCAATTTCCCGGAGGTAAATTAAATGCCAGATGTAAACGGATTGATTGGTCAGGCGCTTATCAGAACACTCGTTCCCATTGTTATTGTCACCGTCGTTGTCGCGGTGGTAATCACAGTGCTCGTCCGGAACTTGAGCGGGAACTCGGCTGCGGATAAGGCTATTAAGCAGAACGGACAGACCGCACAGGCCGTGATTCTCAGCATATGGGATACGGGTGTGACCATTAACAACAACCCACGCATTGGGATCAAACTGGAAGTGCGCCCGCCAAATGGCGCGCCGTTCCAGGCCGAAGTCAAGCAGGTGATTTCATTTCTGGAGACGTCGCAGTATCAGCCAGGCCAAATGCTGGAAGTGAAGTATGCCCCGGCCAACCCGCAGAAGGTTGTGATAACGGCTATACTGGCCGGCGGCGCAATAGGCGGCTTTGGCGGTGTGCCGCAGGCGCCATCACCTGCGGCAACAGCGCAGTTGCAGGCCACCTTGCAGCAGCAGGATGCGCTGAATCAGCAGATCATCTCAACAGGTGAAGCGGCCAAGGCTACTGTGCTTGGCATAACGCCGACGGGCATTACGGTGAATGGGAACAACCCGTATGTGTCGCTGAACCTGCAGGTCATACCCGCCAGCCGCGCGCCCTTCATCGCGCAGACGCAGGCGGTCATCGCGGCGCAGTCGGTGCAGAAATATCAGCCGGGCGCAGTCATCGCTGTGCGATACGACCCGAGGGACACTACGCGCGTAGCGGTTGAGCATTCGTAGAAACACGAGCACACTCCCGGAATTTGCGTAATTCCGGGAGTGTGCGTGCGGCCTACGGCGTCAGCGTGACCTTGATCGACTGGTTGCCGGCCTCGACCAGGTCGATGCCCTTCTGGAACTGCGCCAGCGGCAATTGGTGCGTGACGATGCGATCCATCGGCAACAACCCCTTCGCGATCATGTCGATGGCGATTGGGTAACAGTACGGCCCCAGGTGTGCGCCATGGATGTTGAGTTCCTTGGTGTCGCCGATCACCGTCCAGTCGGTGGTCACGGGTTCGCGCATCACGCTGAACTCGACGAACGTGCCAAGTTTGCGGATCATGCGCAGCCCCTGTTCCACCGCCGCCGGGTGGCCGGTCGCCTCGATGTAGACATCGCAGCCGTAGCCGTCGGTCATTTTGAGCACTTCGTCAACCACGTCGACCTTGCGCGGGTTGAGCAGCACATCCGCCCCGCACGCCTTCGCCACGTCAAGCCGCTTGTCGTCCATGTCGAGTACCACAAGGGTATGCGGGTGTTTGAGATGCGCGGCGGCGATCATTCCCAGCCCCAGCGGGCCAGCGCCGGCAATCACCACCGTATCCTCAAATTGAATATTGCCGCGGTCGACCGCGTGAATCCCGCAGGCCAGCGGCTCGATGTAGGCGGCGTGGTGCAACGGGATCGACGCCGGCACCTTGTAGTTCAGCGCGGCGGCGGGGAATAGCATGTACTCGGCCATCGCGCCAAAGGCGTTCTGACGGAAGCCGTAGACCGAGCCATTCTGACACATCCAGTACTGTCCGCGCTTGCAGAAGCGGCAGTTCCAGCACGGCACGATCTGTTCAGAAATGGCCATATCGCCCAGCGCCAGCCCGTACTTGTCGCCGGCGCCCGCGCCAAGCGCAACCACCTGCCCGACGAATTCATGTCCGGGGATGACCGGCGGCTGGCAATAGCCGACGCGATGGTCGTCGCCCCAGAACAGGGCAGCGCCGAGATAGCACTTCAAATCGCTGGCGCAGATGCCGACCGATTTGACGCGCACGACCACTTCGCCGGGGCCGGGCTGTGGCGCCGCCCATTCTTCCAGCCGATAGTCATGCGGCCCGCGACATACGATGGCCTGCATCATTGCCGGTAACGGGGTTTCACTTTGATACTGCATGCGATTCGCCTCCTGGGACTTGCTTAACATACCTCTCATTCTATCTATAACTGGGCCTGGATCAATTCGGCCAACCGCTCAGCCCGCAACCGACGTTCAGTTGGTCCGACAGTGGTGGCGGCACGATTAGCACCTCAGGCTTGTTCACTGAGGTGCGACACCGCGCTGAGCTTCTGGTACAACGTGACATGCCCCGACACCGTGACCTACGACTGGGCCACCGCGACGCTGCGCGACGTCACCAGCGGCACGAACAGGACGATCCTGGCAAGGACCTGCACCAACGGCGCCGGTTGGAAGCAGGTCACCGCGACGTTGACCGTGGGCCATAAGTACACGCTGACACTCACCAACCGCGACGACAACTACCCCGGTGACCCGACGTACACCCTTTACGACGACGTCCTGGTGCAATAAGCTCTGGCGATCTGATCGATCTGATTCACATCGACGGCGACCCTCAGGAACAGGAACTGCGGGGTCGCCGTCGTGACTTCAGCCGTTAGATATATCCTTACCCAACGGTGATAGGGGTTGCGTATCAAATGACCTATTAGGCTTGTTATGTGTTTTCGCGCTCATAAGTGAATCGTTGCGGTCGCGGCCGACCATGAGTCCGAGCCAAGCCAATACGCTCAGCCAGGCTGGGAGCGAGAGTATACGCAGGATTGTCCGCGCGTCGCCAAGGGGCTGGAGAACAAGCAAGGGCTGGTACATCTCGAAGTAGTAGGTTGCGATCAGGAATGGCAGGCAGGCCAACAGATACCAGCGCAGGCGATGGACGTGATCCAGCAGCAGAACAAGCGGGAGAAGCCAGAGCAGATACGTGACGCTAAAGCCGGCTGTGAAGGCAAAGAGAGCAAGGATGATCAGGGTCATTCCCTGCAGCAGGGGACGGCGGAGAGCAAGCCACCATGCGACGAGGATGGCTGCGAGGGTGAGCCAGCGGCCGAATAAATAGGCAAGGATGGCGGCGATGGCGAACCAGAGGCCGTAGGAGAAGTCGAGGAACCTCACGGCCAGCAGCAGGCCGGCCGAGTAGCCCCAATTGCCATACACGGAGCCGTAGCCGAGGGTGTTCGTGACCATGGCCATGAATGCACCGGGCCGCAGCGAAAGGTAGATGCACATCGCGGTGAGAGGAACGACACCGCAACTGAGCAGCAGGAGCAGCCGCTCCCGCCACCGCGGGATCGCCAGGAGCAGCACCGGCAGGAACAAGGCGGGCCAGGATTTGACAAGGATGCCGAGCCCGAGCGCGGCGCCTGCCAGAATGGGATTCTTCTGGCGATCGACGAGTCGCCATGCGATGAGTGATAGAAGCAGGGGCAGGCTGTCAAACTGGCCGCCATAGGCGACGACGAGCAGCGAGATGGGGTTGAGGGCGTAGACGAGAGCAGCCTGGTTTGCCCGGCCTTCGCCCCAGCGATCGAGCACAACTCGGTACACGAAGAATACGATCAGCGCATCGGCGATGACCCCGGGGAGTTTCACCAGCACCACGAAGGGAATGTTGAGACTGAGTTCAGCCAGGCGGGAAAGAGCGAGCCAGTACATCCAGAATGGCAGGTAGGGATGCCGTATGCCGGCGACCGGATCGCCGTAGACGTCTCTACCAGACAGGAATGTATCGGCGACCAGCCGGTAGGAGTCGATATCGTACTTGGCGCCGAGTGGCAACAGCAGCGCCGGAAGAAGGCGAACGGACAACGCCAACACGACCAGCGCGATGGGTCCAAGCGACCACATGGGAACGTGAGACAGGAGTACGGCCCCAAGGGCCAGTACTACGACGGCAAAGTAGATCAGCGCAAATGGAAGTTCAATATCGAGCACCCACGCCACCTCCGGATGACCAGCCAGCAGTTTACCATTACATGGAACATGGAGGGTTCGGAGCTTGTCAGGAAGTTCGCGTGTGAGGCCATACGGTGACGGATACCGTCAGTATTGCCCAGCCGCTGTATGGAGTGAGTTGCACGTCCGCGACGTTCTGCAAGGCGGTTGGCAGCGACGCTGTCGTCCAGTCCTGGAACAGCGCACAATCAAAGTGGGGCATGGTTCAAATGGTTAGAGGCGCTCGAAAACACCTTGAACCACGCGAGCGCGCCCTTTCTGCACGTTAATCGCGAAATTGCGTGTCATCAGGCCGGCTTCAGGTCCCAGTAAACGAATTAAGCCCAACGCATTCGGTACTGCACTGCTGTTCGGTACGGCGCTCTGACGCATCTGAAACCATGTCGAATTCTCCGATTCGGAACATAGTGGTTCTTCCTAGAAAAGGATGCGAGGAGTATATAGTTTGACGCCACGTCAATGTCAATAGACCTATACAGACATACAGACAATCGTTGCACTAGCATAAAACACCACCTCGTTACAAACCAATGTACACCAGGAGCACCCATAGTTCTTCCCGAGCGCGTGACTCCGGAGCGGATCGTCGGTCGTATTGCGGGCCATGGGCTTCGAGACGGCTAATGTGCATCTGGGCAGCAAGGCAGCGGTCGCCGCGATCCTGCAGGACCTCGATCAGCGTCCGGCCCGTTGGCTGCAGAAGGCAGCAAAGGCCATGGCGGAGGCCACGCATGAAGACTTCGAAACCTGGGAAAAGGGGTGATTTACTGCATCCTGCTGGAGGATTCAAGCAGGAACCGCATCCCGCGCTAAAATGCGAGTGAGGTAGATGTGACAACATGAAAATGCATCCCTTACTTGTGGATCCTGAAGCTGTCGCCGTCATCCTGCAACCCGTACCGGACGCTCCTGCTTGGCCGGACTTCGCGCGCAGCGCATGCGTTGCGCTGGAAGCGCTTCAGGTGGTGTTATCCGGCGAGAAAGTGGTGCTCAAACCCAACGTCACCTCCGGCGAACACTTCCACAATCCGGAGAACGGCATCGGCACGCACCCGGCCTTTATCGGCGGTATGGTGGACTATCTACGCGGGCATGGCGCCAGGGCCGGTGGTGTCTATGTGGTCGAGGACCCGCGCGACAGCGACGACAACCATCCCCGTCACTGGCAGGGCACTGGCTACCTCGAAATGGCTGCACAAACTGGCGCCAAACTGCGTTGCCCGACTGCCTTCACCTGCGTGCGCAAACCCGTGCCACACCCCCTCGTGCACGCGTCGCGCAACGTCAGCCGCCCTGCCGTTGCCGCGGACACCGTGCTGATTAACGTGCCCAAGCTCAAGACCCACAACCTGGCCATCACCACCCTGTGCATGAAGAACCTGATGGGACTCGACAATGTCTTTGACCGCCACTACTGCGCCCAGGCCATCAAGGATCTGCCTCCCGAATGGCAGATTACCGACCGCCCCCACAAGGATTGGATGACGTCCGACGTCCACGAACTCTGGCAGTTCGGCCTGGCGCGCCGGCTGGTCGACCTGGCTCAGGTGCTCAAACCGCACCTGAATGTCGTCGAAGGCATCGTGGGCCGCGATGGCACGGGCTTTAACCGGGGCAGCAACCGGACGCTGGGCATAGTCGTAGCCGGCATCAACGTCGTGGCTGTTGACAGCATCGCCAGCTACCTCATGGGCCATGATCCGCGCGAGTTGATCTATCTTAAGCTGGCCGCGTCCGCCGGCCTGGGACAGAACGACCCTGCGCGCCTGCGCGTGTATGTGGCTGACACCCGCGATGGCGGGGCGGCAGAACTTGCGCCCTGCCACGACTTGGCAGCGTTGCGCTGCGACCCACCGTTCAAAGTCCTTCGCGATATCAAGGAATAGGCAGACCAATCCGCGCCATGTGCGTATACGTTCGCGCCGATGATTCCATTTTTCTAAAGACGCACTTCGAGCCGTATCGTCACGGCGTCGCCTTCCTCAAGTTTTTCTGCTTTGCGGATTTTGTCTTTGATGGGCACGATGTAGCTGCCATCTTTGGGGAACAAGGACGTCTGCCACTTGGTTTTGCCAATCCGCACATGCACCGGAATCATGCCCCAGCCATAGGTCACGATGCCCGATATCACCTTCAGGTCGCGGCTTTGCTCCGCCGGAACGGTCACGAAGTAGAACGGCGCAGGTCCCTTCCAGTGCCAGATGATGCCGTCGAACTCGAAATCCATGGGGAGACTATATCAGATGGTAATATTCGCATTTCACAACGCGATGTTCACCTCAATTGTTATTTATCTCTTCCTGCTCCTGGTCACGACGGGACTCGGTCTGGTCTTGCTCTGGTTCGGACGGAAGTTCATGCGATTATCCTCTATTGCCAGACAGGACGAGATCGATCTGTATGAGTACGGTGTCACAACCCCGGCGCGGGTCACCGGCCACCGTTCGGTGACTCGCCGGACGAGTAGTTATTACATCACTTACCAGTATCTGGCGACAGCCGCCGACGGGACGACCGAGACCCTCACCAAAGAGAAGGCCATTTATGGCAGCGACTACCGCAACCTGAACATCGGTGACAGCATCACGGTGCGGTATTTGCCTGATAAGACCAGGACGGAGCGGATCGAAGCAGGCGCGCGCGAGACCTATAGTCCGGCATCGTGGCGAGTCAGCGGCTTGATCGCCATCGTTCTGGGCGTCTTCCTCGCGGTTTTCGGGGTGGTGATTGTCGGGTATGGCGTCAAGTATGACGCCCAGAAAGCCGCACAGGAGACGGCAACCGCCAACGCGCCACTGGCGACGCCCAACCCGTCACAGCAGACGGCGACCGTTGTCGCCATCGAGGCGACGCGCAGCGCCGATGGGGCGATGGTCACGATCCTGCGTGACAAACTGGCGCCCCGCATTGCGGTATGGAAGCGCGTGACGGATCACACCATGCATCGCGTGCCGGGCTATGACCCGGAACTTAGCCTGGGCGAACGCGAGATCGATTACGGGTATTGCGATAGCGGTGAGTTCTACACCTATGTGTGGTTTGGCTTCACCTCGTTTGACGGTTATGCCTTTGTCGACGAAGACGGCCGGCCCGAGAAGTGCAAACCGCAGGAATTTAGCCAGATATGGCTGCGCAACAGCGGCAGCCTGGGCAACTCCTGGTATGCCGTGTCAGCAGCTTCAATGGTGAAAACATCGCCGTAAGCAGCGGTTCTCAATCTGAAATCTGTATTAAACAGACCTCGGACACAATCATAGAAGCGCGCGATCGCCGTCAGCGGGCGAAGGCGCGAAATGGATTGTCGCAGGTGATGCGCTTCCGATGGCGTCGTATTCAAGCCACGCGCCGCGGCGCGCCGTCTCCAGATGCAGGCCAAAGTCAGGCTCGGCCTGCGTATGAATCCAGATGAAGCGGCAGGGTGTATGGCCTGCCTTCTTCTTCGCGTTCTTCGCGGTGAGATTCTGACTATGCTATATCTTACCCGCAGCCCGATCCTTCGCGACGCCAGCAATGATCGAATCCATGTATCCGTTCATGATGGGTTCGACCAGGCTGGACAACCGTTTGAGCAGGTGCATCTCCATGTTTGAACTGATGGCGAACTGATTGCGGCGGATGCCATCGACAATCGCCTTTGCCACGACGGCAGGGGACTGCGGCGCTGCTGTTCCCGAGATGCGTTTGGTCTCTTCGGGCTTGGTTTTGTTCTCCTCGGCCAGTTGCGGGGTGTCTACATCCGATGGGTAGACGATTGAAACGCGCACGCCGGACGGCTTGACCTCGCAGCGCAATGCCTGCGCCAGCCCGCGCAATGCGAACTTGGTCGGGCAGTACGAGGTATAGCCGTAAATGCCCAGCACGCCTGCCCCCGACGCGATCATCACAATATGGCCGCGCTTGCATGCCAGCATGCTCGATAACGCGGCCTTGATGGTATATACGGTGCCGAGGTAGTTTAGTTGCATCGTCTGCTCATACAGTTCGACGGCCTGATCCTGAAAAAGACCCGGCTGCACCATGCCGGCGGAGGTGATCAGAATGTCCGGCGCGCCGTTTTCGGCGATTGCGGCGGCGACTGCGCGTTGCACCTCGGCATTGACCGAGACATCCGCCGAGTAGGTGCTGACGCGTTGAGTGGTTGCGGCGCGCGCCTGCTCAATCTCTGCTTTTGCGGCGCTCAACTTGGCGAGGTTGCGCGCGATGATTGAAATGTGTGCGCCCTCAGACGCGAGCAGCAACGCCGTTGCCTTGCCGATGCCGCTCGATCCGCCGGTGATGATCACGTGCTGGTTGTTAAACAATTGTGACATGTCAATTCCTTTGAGAATGCCCTGCCGCAGACAGGCTGCGGGTGTCTAAGAATGCCTGACTTACACGGTTATCACGCCGTCGCTGATCAGCCGGGTAACCGACTCCTGCGCGGCGCTGAGTGAACTATACCGCGGACGGTACTCCAGCAGGCGCTCTGCCTTGGCGATACTTCCGTTCGGGCTGTGCGCGATGTGATCCCACGTCGCGGCGGCCTCCTGTGCGGTCACGCCCTTGCGCCATTCGTCCCACGGGGCAAATGCGAGGCGCGCCGGCTGCCCGAACCATGCATACATCGCCTCGGCATACCCGCGCAACGATAGCGCCTGCGGCGACACAACGTGGAAGCTCTCGCCGACGGCACAACTCCAGTGCGCAATTGCCTGCATGAAACTCTGCGCCACATCGTCGGCGTGGACGTGGTGCACTGTCTCCTGTCCGAGGTTCGGCAGGATCAGCTCCTCGCCGCGCGCGATTTGGGCGAACACCTGCGGGTTGAAGTGGCCGGCGGGGTTGAGCGGCGCCCAGCCCGGCCCGACGATATGACCGGGGTGCAATGCCGTGGCGGGAAACCCGGACGCGCGCGCCTCGCGCAACAGATAGGCCTCGATCGCAGCCTTCTGGATGCCGTACTCGCCAAACGGCTTGCGCGGTTGCGTCTCGGTCGTCGGGACTTGCGCGCTGGGCCCATGCACCCACATCGTCCCACAGTGCAGGAAGTGTTGCACCTGCCCGCGCAACGCCTCGACCAGTTGTTGTGCGCTCGCAAGCGTGAAGCAGATCATGTCGATCACGATGTCCGGTTTGAGGTCGCGCACGCGCGCGCCAAAGGCGCCGGCGGCTTCCTCCGCCGCGCGATCCAGTTGGATCTGCTGCACGTGTTTCCATGCAGCGTGTGACAGGTAAGGTTCGCGCTGACCGCGCGTGATGCAGAGCACCTCGTGCCCGGCTTCGACCAGCCGCGGCGTCAGGTATGTCCCGACATGTCCTTTCCCACCGATAATCACAGTGCGCATGAGTTCCTCCGAACTTGCGAATCCGCCTTTGCGTAAGCGGTGTTTACAGGTACTTATCGACGAGCAGGCTGACCCGTTCGCGCGCTTCCGGCGTGATGCGGTCGCGCGCTGTCATGACTGCGCTGCTCATTGCCCCGTCACTCTCATGTGGGAGCGTCGGTATGACTGGCGCGAGGTCGCTGATCACCTGTTGCGCCAGCGCCAGATTGGCATTCAGGCGTTCGATCACGATCGCCACCGTGACCGCCTCTTCCGACTCGTGCCATACGTCGTAGTCGGTGACATGCGCCATGATGGCGAAGTCGATCTCGGCCTCGCGCGCCAGAAAGGCCTCTGGGCAGGCGGTCATGCCGATGATGTCGCAACCCCACGCGCGGAACGCCTTGCTCTCGGCTTTAGTGCTGAAGCGTGGGCCTTCAATCGTGATCAACGCGCCGCCCGCGTGCACGCGTCCGCCTGCATCGCGCACCGCTTGTGCGAGCGCCTTGCTCAAAGAAGCGGAGAATGGCTCCGCGATACCAACGTGTCCCACGATGCCTTTGTCAAAGAATGAGGCCGGTCGCAGTCCCTTGGTGAAGTCGAATAGCTGGTCGGGCACGACGATGTCGCGCGGTTGCAACTCCTCGCGCAAGCTGCCGCAAGCGCTCACGCTGATGATGTGCTTCACGCCCAGTGATTTCAACGCGTAAATGTTGGCGCGCGAGGGCACCTCACTCGGGTTCAAGCGATGGCCGCGCCCATGTCGCGGCAGGAATGCCACGCGCGCGCCGCGCAACGTGCCAACGACAACCCCATCGGATGGATCGCCAAACGGCGTGCTGATGCGATGTTCGACGACATCGCTCAACCCCGGCATGCTGTATAACCCGCTGCCGCCAATGACCGCAAACGCTATGTTACTTTCACCCATGTCACTCCTCCAATCCGAAGAGAGATTAGAGACTAGAGATTAGAAATTCCCAGAAGAGTTTTTAATCTCCAATCTCCAATCTCCAATCTCCCTCTATCCAAGCTTCTTCATTTCCGTCACCACCTGGTCTGTGGTGACCGGCCCGCTGAACACCTTGCGCACGATGCCGTTGCTGTCGACGAGGATCGTCATCGGGAGGCCAAGCACGCTGTAGGAATCGCCAGCGGTCCCTTTGGGGTCTTCGACGATCAGATAGGGCACACTGTTGTCCTTGGCAAATTTCGCCAGCTTGTCGGTGTCGTCCTGTGTGCCGATGCCTATAAACGTCACTTTGTCCTGGCCGAGTTCCTTATACGCAGCGACGAGGTCGGGGGTTTCCTGCAGGCAGGGCGGGCACCACGACGCCCAGAAGTTGATCAGGACCGGCTTGCCGCGCAGTTCCTTGAGCGCGACCGGTTTGCCATCGAGCGTATTCAACGTAAAGTCGGGCGCGGGAACATCGACCCCCAATCGGCGAACGCTCACGGTGGGAAGCACGACGATTGGGTTGTCCTGTTGCGGCCCGCGGCTGCTGACGATGATTGCCGCGGTCACAAGCCCGAATACTGTGGCGATGACGGCAATAACGATGATGCTGACGGGTAATTGGCGTTTCTGTTCTGTCATACAGACCTTACTATACGGGCTTGTGTCAGCGTTTAGTCACGAAGGCTCCGCTGAATGTCTCTTCGATGAGCGGGAAGACCAGCCAGGTAACGCTGATCCCGAACAGGCTGCCGGTAATCAGGCGCAGCCACCAGGTGCTCTCGCGAAATGGGATCAGGCTGAGGGGATACTGGCTGAAGAGTTGCGAGAAGCCATCCAGCCCGATCGGGACGATGCCAATCAGGATGAACCATATCCACGGCAGCGGGCGGGCGCGGTTGCGCACAAACGCGAACGCGATGCCGTTAAACGCAATGGAGAGATAAATGGCGATGTCGCGCTGGCACAAGGCGACTTTATACCCCACCTTTTCATTGCCCTGAAAATCACGCGCCTGGAGCAATCCCTGCGGCGTCAACGTGATGCCCGTGGCTTGCTGGAATTCTCCATCGCTTTCGCCGCGCGCGTAAACCATCTGTTCGCCAAACAGGAAGAACGACCGAAAGGCATAGGTGTGACACACCAGTTTGTAGGGCTGGTAGATCAGTTGCGCGGCGCTTGTGTCGCCAATTTTCATCAGCACCGGCGCGGCAAATGGCAGCAGCGAATACACCAGCATGATGCCAACGATCAGCGCCAGCCAGTGGCGCGAGAACCACTCGGCGAAGCGGTTCAACCCGCGCGTCAATGCAGATGACGGGACCGAGGCCGGGATGCCGCCGGGCAGCGGAGGTTTTGGAGGTTTGTCAGACACGCACGCGATTATAGCCTTACTACAGTACCGGGATACAATCAGCCCCGTGCCTATTGTTCCGGCGGCGGCGACGCTGCTCATCGCGTTTGCACTATCGTTAGCGCTCACACGCCTGGCGATCTGGCTCGGCCCGCGCGTAGGTATTGTGGCGTCGCCAGGCGGACGGCGCAGACACTCGCGCATCACGTCGCGGCTGGGCGCATTGCCATTGTGGGGCGGATTCACCGGCGCAGTGCTCCTCAGCCAGTTGTTCAGCGTGCCGACGCTCGATCCCAGCGAACCCAAACGACTGCTTGGATTATTGCTGGGTGGCGCGTTCATCTTTGTCGTCGGGCTGGTAGACGATAAGTTCGAGTTGTCCTCGCGGCCGCAATTCATCGCGCAGGCCATTGCAGCGGGGATCGCAATCGCGTTCACGGTGTTTATCGAGCGTTTCACCGACCCGTTCACGCGCGCCGAAGTGGTGCTCCCCGGCGTCATCGTCGTCGTCATCAGTGTCCTCTGGTTTATGGGCATGACCAATACCGTGAACTTTCTCGACGGTATAGACGGGCTGGCGACGAGTGTGGCCGTGGTTGCTGCAACCGTCACGGCGATTCACATGTTGCGTGAAGGTCAGTACAGCGTAGCGCTGCTGCCAATCGCTTTGGTGGGCACGCTGCTCGGGTTTCTGGTCTTTAACCTCCCACCGGCGCGCATCTTCCTCGGCGGCGGCGCGCTCTTTCTCGGTTTCACGCTGGCCTGCGTTGGAATTGTGGCAGGCGCCAAGGTGGCGTTGCTGCTGCTGGTGATGGGACTGCCCATCGCCGACGTGGCGTGGCAAATCTTTGACCGCGCGCGGCATGGGCGCAGCCCCGTCCATGGTGATCGCGGCCACTTGCACTTCAGGCTGGCCGATCGTGGCTGGAGCGCGCGCCGGATCGTATTACTGTATGTTGGCACGTGCGCCGCATTCGGCGTCGCCGCGCTGGTGTCACAGCCGCCGCTGTTCAAGCTGATCACGCTGATCGTCCTGGCCGTCGCCGTCATAGTGACACTCTTCCTTCTCTCCAACAGAAAAGAGTCTTCCACGAATCCACACGAATGACAGAGCGAATTCGCGTGGATTCGTGGAGAAATCTGTTCTTACCGCAGGCGGTGATAATAAAACTCATGCGCATGATAAATATTGACTTTATCCGTCTTGAAGACTATACTTCACCTATAGAAAGACAATAACAAGGTGCGTAATAATCACCTTTGCTGGATAATTTACGGAACGACAAAGACACAAAGCGAGGATCAGAGTGGAAACACCAAAGTGGTTTGAAGTTCGAGATTTACATGTCAATATTGCCGGGAAGCCCATCCTGAAAGGGCTGAACCTGAGCATGAATGCGGGCGAGATACACGCCATCATGGGGCCCAATGGTTCCGGCAAGAGCACCCTGGCGTATACGATCAGCGGTCACCCGGCTTATGA
Organism: uncultured bacterium; assembly: GCA_903921365.1. Lineage (GTDB taxonomy): Bacteria > Chloroflexota > Anaerolineae > J036 > Brachytrichaceae > CAIXPS01. The sequence continues at coordinate 37,284 of CAIXPS010000603.1, forward strand.
AGTGACCAGCGGCGATATTCTGTTCAAGGGCGAAAGCATCCTGGGGATGAAGGCCGATGAGCGCAGCCGTGCGGGCATCTTCCTCGCATTTCAGTATCCTGTGGCGATTCCCGGCGTCACGGTGGCGAACTTCCTGCGCACAGCGGTGAACGCGCGCATCAAGGCCGATGCTGCCGCAAAGAACGGCGGCGTGCTGCCCCCGTCGATTAAAGGCATCACGATCGCCGATTTCCGCAAATCCCTGCGCGAATCGATGAGGGTGCTCAAGGTGGACGACTCGTTCGCCGGCCGCTATCTGAACGACGGCTTCAGCGGCGGCGAGAAGAAGCGCGCCGAGATACTGCAGATGGCGATGCTCAGGCCGCAACTGGCTGTGCTGGACGAGACGGATTCCGGCCTCGACATCGACGCGTTGCGCGTCGTCAGCGAAGGCGTCAACAGCCTGCATGCCCGCGACCAGAGCATGGCGGTGCTGGTAATCACACACTATCAGCGTCTGCTGAATTACATCAAACCGCAGTTCGTGCACGTGCTCATCAACGGCCAGATGGTCGAAGAGGGCGGGCCGGAACTGGCGTTGGAACTGGAAGAGCGCGGCTATGACTGGCTGCGCGACCCCGAATCGGTATAGATAAGAGAGATTAGAGAGTAGAGATACGGGATACAGCGAGTGTAAATCTCGTATCTCCACTCTCGAATCTCTCTGTCCGAGGTGAGTAATGGCTGAAAATAGATCACAGGTTGATGTCAACGATTCCTATGCTGAGAAGTATGGTTTCCATGATGCTGAAAACTATACGTTCAAGAGCCGCCGAGGTATTGACGCCGAAATAGTGGCCGAGATATCGCACATGAAGGGTGAGCCGGAGTGGATGACCAGTTTCCGCCTGCGCTCGTTAAAGTCCTTCGAGTCAAAGCCCATGCCCAACTGGGGCGGCGTCGCGGCGTTGAACAGCATCAAGTTCGAAGATATTTTCTATTACATCAAGCCCACCGACAATGATCGCAACGATTCGTGGGAGGATGTGTCGCCGGAAATCAAGCGCACCTTCGACAAACTGGGCATCCCCGAGGCGGAACAGAAGTATCTGTCAGGCGTGGGCGCTCAGTACGATTCCGAGGTCGTATATCACAATATCGCCAAGGATCTTGAGCAAAAGGGTGTGCTTTTCCTCAGCACCGATATTGCCCTGAAGGAGCACCCCGAGATTTTCCGGCAGTATTTTGGAACAGTCATCCCGCCTGAGGATAACAAGTTCTCTGCGCTCAACAGCGCCGTATGGTCGGGCGGGTCGTTTATCTATGTGCCCCCGGGCGTCAAGGTGGACCTGCCCTTGCAGGCCTACTTCCGGATCAATGCCAAGAACGTCGGGCAGTTCGAGCGCACGTTGATCATCGTCGACGAGGGTGCCTATGTCCACTATGTGGAAGGTTGCACCGCGCCGATTTACTCTTCCGACTCGCTGCATAGCGCGGTCGTCGAGATCATCGTCAAGAAGGGCGGGCGCTGCCGCTACACTACCATCCAGAACTGGTCGACCAATGTGTATAACCTGGTGACCAAGCGCGCCGTGGCTTATCAGGACGCGACAATGGAATGGGTGGACGGCAACCTGGGTTCCAAGCTCACGATGAAGTATCCGGCGGTGTATCTGATGGAGCCCGGCGCGCATGGCGAGATTTTGTCGATTGCCTTCGCGGGCAAGGGGCAGCATCAGGACGCCGGCGGCAAAGTGGTGCATGTTGCGCCGAACACGACCAGCAAGATCGTCAGCAAGTCGATCAGCAAGGACGGCGGGCGCACTGCGTATCGCGGCCTGGTCAAGGTCTATAAGGATGCCACGGGCAGCCGCAGCAATGTGGTGTGCGATGCGCTGTTGCTCGACGAGCACAGCCGCAGCGACACATACCCGTATATCGAAGTCGATAACGACGAGGTCAGCATCGGTCACGAGGCATCGGTGAGCAAGATCGGCGAAGAGCAGTTGTTCTACGCGATGAGCCGCGGCCTGAGCGAAGAAGAAGCCTCAACGATGGTCGTCTCCGGCTTCATCGAACCTCTCGTCAAGGAACTCCCGATGGAGTACGCCGTCGAAATGAACCGGCTGATCGCGCTGCAAATGGAAGGCACCGTAGGATGAGAACTGAGATTAGAGATAGGAGATTAAGTCTCCAATCTCCAATCTCTAGTCTCTCTGTAGATAACAATGGCAATCGTAAATCTCAAACCTGTCCCGCTGGTTAAGAGTGGGGAATTGACGCGTGAATTTGTGGAGGCTTACTCGGCCTCGCTGAACGATCCCGAATGGCTGGCGGCGCGCCGGCTGGAGGCGTTGCGGGTGTTCCGCGACACGCCCGCGCCGCAGCGCACCAACGAACTGTGGCGGCGTGTGGATCTCAGCGCCTTTAAACTAGACCAGGTGATTCCCGCGATTTCTGCGGGCGTCTCTGTTGCGCCCGGCGCATTCGACGATTTGGTGACGAGCCTATCTGCATCGAATTCGCCCGGATGGGTGTTGCATGTGGATGGCGGCCACGTGCAACACTCGCTTGCTCCCGAACTCGCCGCGCAGGGCGTGATCTTCGCCGATCTGGCAACGGCTGCTCGTGAGCATGCCGAGTTGCTTGAGAAGCATTTCATGACCAGTTGCGTCAAGCTGACGGATTCATATTTCGCCGCGCTGCATGGCATATTCGCCCGAGGCGGCGTCGTGCTGGTTGTGCCAAAGGGCGTGCAGATCACTGCGCCGCTGCGCGCGCTCACACGCATGACGGCAGGTCGCCGCGCCGACTTCAACCACACGCTGGTGATTCTGGAAGAAGGCGCGAGGGCGACGCTGATCGAGGAGTTCGCGTCTCTGGGCGACCTCGCAACGAGCAGTGCGTTGCCGCAGTCTATGTATAACGGCGCCGTCGAGATCATTCTTGGCAAGAACAGCCAACTGGATTATGTGAGCATTCAGGACTGGGGCCGTAACATCTATAACTTCACCACTGAGCGCGCACACATGGGCGAGGGTTCGACGCTGCATTGGGTCGTGGGCGGCATGGGCGGCAAGTTTACCAAAACGCTGCTCGAGGCCGACATGCTGGGCGCCGGCGGCACTGCGCTGTTATCCGGGGTGTTCTTCACCGACGGCAAACAGCAGATGCACATCGATACGCAGCAGAACCATATCGCGCCTGGCTGCAAGAGCGACCTGCTGTATAAGAACGCATTGCGCGACGACTCGCACACGGTGTGGCGCGGCAACATCCGCGTGTTTCCCGGCGCGCAAAAGACGGACGGCTACCAGGCCAACCGCAATCTCCAACTGTCGCCCCGCTCACGCGCCGACTCGATCCCCGGACTTGAAATCGAGGCTGACGATGTGCGTTGCACGCATGGCGCGACCGTGGGGCAGATCGAGCAAGAGCCGATGTTCTACATGGCGACGCGCGGCGTGCCCGAAGTGGAGGCGCGCCGGCTGGTGGTGCAAGGCTTCTTCGCGCCGGTCATCGACCGCATCCCGCTTGAAGAGACGCGCGACCGGCTGGTTGAGGAAATCAGCAGAAAGATCGGGTAGTGCAATCTACGCCTCTTCTTCCTCCGGTGGGTGTGCAATCTCACGGCCAGCAATGGTGGCGGAGATGATGCTGACCGAAAAGCTGACCAGCATGAGCACAACAGTGAGGCCGAGCCTGATATCGGTGTGATAGGCGGCATTGGCAAAGCCATGAAAGGCGAGTTGTCCAAGCGCCGATCCCAGGCCGGCCCAAACGCCGACCGCGCCGCCGGCGATGCGTCCCTGTCGTGGCTCTTCGTAGATCGACGCTACTTTGCGCCCTGCGAGGATCGCCACGACGGACGCAACCGCCAGATTCGTCCACCAGCCGGCCACGTAGGCGGCGCCAGCCAGTCCAGGCAACAGCGAGACGATTAACCCGCCCGCCGCAATCGCAGTAACGGCGGTAGCAACAACCGAGAGTAGAAAATAGCGCAGATGCTGACGGTTCATTCAGTAATTCCAAGCAACTCGTTGACGGCGCCCTCATCGCGTCGCCACGCAGGACGCACCTTCACCCATAGTTCGAGGTACACCTTCGAACCAAGCGCTTTCTCAACTTCGCGACGCGCTTCACTCCCGATGCGCTTCAGCATCGCTCCACCCTTGCCGATCAGGATGCCCTTCTGCGAATCGCGCTCGACGAAGATCGTTGCGCCGATAAACAGCGTGTGGTTCGGGCGCGCGGCGAACTGATCGACCGACACAGCGATGGCGTGCGGCACCTCTTGTTCAAGGAAGCGCAACGCCTGTTCGCGAATTAACTCCGCAGCCAGCACCTTCTCAGGTTGATCGGTGTACTGATCTGGTGGGTAGAGTTCCGGCCCGGCGGGGAGATGCGCGATCAACATCTGCAGCAACTCGTTCATGTTCTCGTCCCGGATGTCCACACCGGATGTATAGACCGTGTTCTGGCTGCCGAGAATGCCCTGGTACATCGCGGTAAATTCAGCCAACCTGCCGGCATCGGCAATGTCGGCCTTGTTGAGCGCCATCACCACCGGTTGATTCATCTTCTTGATGCGGTCAGCAACCGTCACGTCGGCAATGTCTGGCGCTGTGGTGAGGTCCACGACGAACAGGATTGCGTCGCAATCAGACAGCGCGTTCTCAACCTCGCGCATCATGTACTGGTTGAGCGCGGACTTGGGGTCGTGAAAACCGGGCGTATCGACGAAGATGACCTGCGCGTCGTCGCGCGTCAAAATGCCCATGATGCGGCGGCGCGTGGTTTGCGGCTTAGGCGACGTGATCGCCACTTTATGACCTACTAAAGCGTTTACGAGCGTAGACTTGCCCACGTTGGGTTTGCCCACAACGGCCACATAGCCGGAGCGGTGGCCGGAAGGAAAATTCATTTGATCCATTACACACTACTTACTTGTTATCGTTGAAATGTTCGTTATAGTCGTCCCGATCCCGGCGGCCTTGCGGAAGGCGCTCAGAATCTTGTAGTATCCCGTGCAGCGGCACAGGTTGCCGCTGATGCTCTCTTTGATCTGCGCCTCGCTAGGATGCGGATTTTCGAGAAACAGCGCTGCGCCCGACATGATAAAGCCCGGCGCACAATATCCGCACTGCACAGCGCCCTCATCGATGAAGGCCTGTTGCAGCGGATGCAGGCGCCCTTCATGTGCCAGCCCTTCAATCGTGATCACCGATGCGCCATGCGCGCGCGGCGCCGGAACCAGGCACGACATCACGCCTTTGCCATCCATAATCACCGTGCAGGCGCCGCACTCTCCTTCAGCGCATCCTTCCTTTGTGCCGACCAGCCCGCAGTCTTCGCGCAGCAACCTTAGAAGAGTCTTGTCATGCGCCTCTGGATTGTCGATCACGTGCTCGTGGCCGTTGACGGTCAGCCGGATGGGCAGACGCGCGTTTGCGAGCGGCGCCGGGCGCGCAGCGTCGGGCGTCACAAGCAACGCGGGCGCGTCGTTCCAATCGGCGCGCTCGTCACCGTTCATCAATTGTGTCAGCGCGCGCGCCACAAGCACACCCACCATATCGCGGCGATACGCGGCGGAGGCGCGAATATCATCGATGGGTTTGGCGGCAGTTTGCGCGAGCGTGGCAGTCTGCGCGATGATCTCCTGACTCAATGGTTGGCCGATCAGCGTCTGCTCGGCTTCGCCCGCATGAATGATCGTCGGGGCGACGGCGCCGAGTGTTATATGCGCAGAAGAGATTAGAGATGTGTGATTAGACGCTTCGCGTCGAGATTGAGTTGTGAGAACGACGGCGCAGTTGACGATGCTGATGGCCTGCGCGCGACGCAGCCCAAGTTTGATAAACGTGCCATGCGAAGCATCATCCAGCGCGGGGAAGGCGATGTCGGTCAACAGTTCGTCACGCGCCATAACTGTGCGGCGCACGCCAGTATAAAAGTCAGCGAGCGCAACAACACGCTGTCCACGCGCTGAGCGCAACGTCACGCGCGCGCCAAGCGCCATCAGCGGCGTGATCGTGTCGTTGGCAGGGGATGCGGTGATCAGGTTGCCCGCGAGGGTGGCGCGGTTGCGAATCTGCGGCGCGCCCACTTCGCGACACGCGCGAGCGAGCGGGAAGGCGCGTTGAACGCACAGCGCCGACGCTGTCACATCGTTATGCGTGACGAGCGGCCCCAAGTGGATCCAGCCGGCGCCATCAAGGCTGATCTGATCCAGCCCCGGAATGCGCGAAATATCAATGAGCGTTTCCACCTGCCGCGCGCCGCGATCCAGTTCGATGACAAGGTCGGTGCCGCCGGCGATGATGCGCGCTTCGCCCGCACTCACCGCGCGTGCACTCATCGCGCGCGCAAGCAGCGCGACGGCTTCGTCCAGCGTGGCCGGCGTATAGTATTCATTCCACATCACCCCACATTATAGGCGGTGATAGGCGACGCACGGTTATGCCAGGGCGCCAATATCGAGCGGAATGGTATTTAACAGATCGTTCAGAACCGCCATTGCAGTGCGATTGCGCAATTCCGCCTCAGGTTTGACGATCAGGCGGTGCGCCAGCGTGAACGGCGCGAGATATTTGATGTCGTCGGGGATGACGTGGTCGCGCCCGCGCAACACGGCCAGCGCCTGCGCGGTTTTGTATAGCGCGAGGGTGGCGCGCGGGCTGGCGCCAAGGGCGAGGTCTGGATGGCCGCGGGTCGCGCCGACCAGCCGCACGATGTAGTCCTGCAGCGAGTCATCGACATGGATTTCCCACACCTGCCGTTGCAGTGCGGGCAACTGCGTCACATCGGCGACCTGCTTCAGGTGCGTCACGGGATGTTCGCGTTGCAGGTTGGTCATCAACTGGCGCTCTTCGACCGGCGTCGGGTAGCCCATCCCCAGCCGCATCAGGAAACGGTCGAGTTGCGCTTCGGGCAGCGGGAAGGTGCCTTCATATTCAATCGGGTTTTGCGTCGCCAGCACGAGAAATGGATTTGGCAGCGGACGGCTGACCCCATCAACGCTCACCTGCTGCTCCGACATCGCTTCGAGCAACGCCGATTGCGTGCGCGGTGTGGCGCGGTTGATCTCGTCGGCGAGAAACACATTCACGAAAATCGGGCCGGGGCGAAACTCAAACTCGCTGTTCTGCTGATTGAAGATCGACACGCCAGTGACATCGTTGGGCAGCAGGTCAGGGGTGCATTGCAGACGCTTGAACACGCCGCCAAGGCTGATCGCCAGCGAGCGCGCCAGCATCGTTTTGCCGACGCCGGGCACATCCTCGATCAACACGTGACCCTGGCACAGCAACGCCACCATCAACAACTCGATCACACTGCGCTTGCCGACGATAACATGCTCAATGTTATCGGTCACTGCCGTTGCAAAAGTCCGAACCTGGTTCGCTTCGTTCATAGGCTTCACATGAAAATCCGTCATGGGCACGAGGCACTCCTGTTTACCTGATGCCCATGACGGGGGTGGGGGGAGATATACTCCCCGCCCATTGCCCGGCATTTATAACACGGGCGCAACACTCCGGCTATCTGGAACGAAAGTGTACACGGAAAACAAGAAACGTGCAGACGGGTTCTGTTTGCCGCAATCGATCAGAAGTGATAGATTCAAGTGTATGAGCAACACTCCAAACCTCTATGACGTTGTCGTTGCCGGCGGTGGGCCGAGCGGGATCGGCGCAGCCATTGCCGCATCGCGCGCTGGCAGTCGAGTGGCCTTGATCGAGCGCTGGCCGGTGCTTGGCGGGATGGGCACTGTGGCGTTGGTGAACAACTTCTGCCCCGCGCACTTTGACGGTGAGCGTTTCATCATTGGTGGGATATTCGGTGAGTTGCGCCAGCGGTTGATCGCGCGCAAAGCAATCTACACCTACCAGCCGCTCGCGACGACGAACCCAATCATTGAGCCATACAACCCCGACGTGTTCGCTGAAGAAGTTGTCGCAATGTGCTGCGAGGCCGGTGTGGACGTGATGCTCAATACGAAAATCGCCACCGTAACCTTTGAGCGCGCGCAGCCGGCGACCATCGCACTCGCTGGCGGGTTGACACTCACCGCCCGCGTGGTGGTTGACGCCACCGGCGATGCGCTCATCGCCCATCGCGCGGGCGTGCCATCCACCTTTGGCAAGGAAGGCACACACGACGTCATGCCGCTGACATTCTGCTACATGCTTGGGCAGATCGACCTGCAAGCAGCAAAAGCCGGGCTGCCCGAGTCGGTGCGTTACGATAAAGGCACGGGCGAGGAGTTTTACTACTTCTCGGGCTGGCATCCGGTCGTCGATCAATGGGTCAAACAGGCGCGCGAAGACGGCAGCCTGAGCATCCCGCGTGACCATATCTCAGCGATCCTGAGCGTGCCCGGTAAACCACAATTTGCCACTGTTAACTTCGGGCGCGTGACTATTGCGGATCCGACCGACCCCGCGCAACTCACAGCAGCCGAGGCCGAGGGGCGTCGCCAGATCGAAGAAGGCATTCGGTTTTTCCGCAAGCACATTCCAGGTCTGGCGAACGTGGAACTCGTGCAGGCAGCGCGGCAGATCGGTGTGCGCGAGACGCGCCAGATCATCGGTCTGTATACACTCACCGCCGAAGATGTGTTGTCGGGACGTCAGTTCGATGACGTTATCGCACAGTGCTGCTACCCGATCGACATCCACGAACCCGGCAAGGATACGACGATCATGAAACGGTTGCCGCGTGGCACACACTATGACATCCCGTGGCGCTGCCTGATTCCGCGCAGCGGGCCGGACAACCTGATCGTCGCAGGGCGCAGCGTCAGCGCGACCTCAGACGCGATGAGTTCGTTCCGCGTCTCGCCGTCGGTCATGGCGATTGGCGAGGCTGCCGGCGTCACGGCGGCGCGCGCGGTCGAATGCCATTGCGCCATCCGCGATGTCAACCCCGCCGACGTGCAGCATCGCCTAAACGCAACCGGCGCGATCCTGATGTAGGGGTAACCCGTTGCGGTTACCCGTTGCGGTTACCCGTTTCCGCCGCGTGGGTTGGTCTTAATGGACAAAGCGATAATAGGGGCATGGACAACCGACGTGTTCACTATCAGAAGAATCGCGCGCTGTTGCAGTCAATGGCGCTGATCGTGCTGGCGCTTGCGCTACTGCCTTCGCTGCTGTTCATCATTGGCATCATCGTGCCGTTCGCTCCCGACCCATTCACCGTGTTCATCCCGCTCGCGGTTGGCATATTCCTGTTCGTCATGGCGCGCACTCGCGTGGTCACCACGCCGCGCGGCGTCGAGTTTTACCAGTTCGGCTTTAAGGCGCAGACGCTGTGGACCAACATCAGCCGCATCGGGTTGCCGCCTCCAGGAATTGACACACCTGAAGCCATCTATCTGCTGAGGCCCGTGCTGCAGGAGTTTGAGTTCTTTCCGGGGTGGAAGATAGCGCTGAACCTGATCCCCCTGTACCAGTTCGATTACAGCACCATCAGCGAGCTTGGCAAGGAACTGCGACGCTATAAGCCGAACCTGTTCAACGAATAGATTTTAGTGACGTCGCCATTGGTTCGTCCTGGCGCGTTCTCACTAACCAACAAATGGAGATTTTCAATGGAAGTATTTGAGGCAATTAAGACTGTATTGGCTGTGCGCAGCTATCAGAGCAAACCCATCCCTGCAGAAGTTACGCGGCGCATCGTCGAAGCTGGCCGGCTGACCGGCAGCGCGATGAACAGCCAGCCATGGCATTTTGTTGTCGTGGAGAACCCCGACACACTGCGCCAGTTGGGCGCACTGGCGCGCTCCGGTCCCTATACCGCCCAGGCGCCGCTTGCGATTGCGGTGGTGACCGAAAAGAGTAATTTCGCCCTGTCGGATGCAAGCCGCGCTATTCAATCGATGGTACTCACAGCGTGGGGCGAAGGGATCGGCTCTAACTGGGTGGGATTTCAAGGCATGGACGAGGTCAAGAAACTACTCGGCGTCCCGGCAGAACTGGACATCCTGGCGCTACTGCCGTTCGGTTACCCCGTTGAGGAGAAAGGCAAGGGCATCAAGAAGCGCAAGCCACTCGGCGCAGTAGCCAGCCGTGAGAAGTACGGCCAGGCGTTTGAGTAATAGCAAAACATGTCTGACTTCTCCAAGAAGTCAGACATGTTTTGCGGAACGGCCCGAGAAGAACAGCCACGCGAATTGCACGCCGAGGGTGATGACGCCGACGTTCACAATCGCCTCGATCATGATTGGCTTGATGCCAAATAGCGGTGTGGTGACAAACGACAAAATCGCGATCGCAGCGAACAAAACAACGAGTGTGACTTCGATGATGCGCTGGGTGCGCGTCAACAGCGCTGCGCGCATGGCTGCGAGCCCGGCCACAATGCCAAGCATGCTGCCGATCAATGACCCCAACCTCCAGATCGCAACATCCTCTGCCACGAGCACCGAAATCAGCGCGATCACCCCGGGCGCGATGAAATGCATCGAGGCGCTATAGGCTGCCAGACGACTCGCAGTGGATGACATGAGCTGATCATATTTGAACTGCACCACCACCCACCATAGACCAACGAGCGCAAAACAAATCTGTGCCAGCGTCGCATAAAATGTCTCCACGTTTTTCTCCTGTTCAACCAGCCAACCAACCGGCGCCTTCCGACGTCGTTTACAATATAAGTAAGCGGTGTTGTCCTAGCCCTGTTGCTATAGGACCATTGCGCCATTGTATCTTCAATAGCCCCAATGCCGCTACTGTATACTGGCAAAACTGTGTGCAGGTTGATTAGAATTGTTGGATTCATCGATTAAAAGTGAGTGTATTGCCATGGATGGACAAACGATATCAAAAGAGCCGCGCGTTCCTCTGGGCGGCAATTACTGGATGGGCGATGCGACGGCGCCGTTGTGGGGCTTCGCAGACTTGCACGCTCATTTGATGGCTAATTTTGCCTTTGGCGGGCGCGCCTTCTGGGGCAAAGTGTATGACCCCGATCATAGTGGCGATGAGGCGCTTCAGAATGCGCTGGCGTCATGCGAGCCTATTCATGGCGGCTTGATCGACCTCAACCCGGAATTCGGGCATCCCGCCGGCGGCGGCTGGCCCGATTTCGATATCTGGCCTCGCTTCACTACGCTGGTGCATCAGCAGGCCTATATCGACTGGCTTTACCGCGCGTATCAAGGTGGACTGCGCCTGATTACAACGCTGGCTGTGAATAATGAGTTGCTGGCTGCCAATAGCGACCCCGAAACCCAGACCGATGATCGCAGCGCGATCCAGATCCAAATCAGCGCGATGAAGAAGATGGAGGAGTGGATCAACGAACAGGCGGGCGGCCCCGGCAAAGGGTGGCTGCAAATCGCCTATACACCGGAAGAAGCGCGCGCCATCATTGCCGACAACCGGCTCGCTGTCGTGCTGGGCGTTGAGGTGGATTCGCTAGGCAACTGGCATCGCTCCGATGATTTACAGCAGCTCAGCCAGGGAAGTGCGGAACAGGCGCGCGAGCTTATCTCCAACGAGATCGACTGGTTATACAGCCTGGGCGTTCGCCAGATCACCCCCGTGCACCTGTCAGATAACGCGTTTGGCGGAACCGCCATTTATATGCGCTTTCTCGAGGTATCGAATCGTTTTCTAACTGGCGCCGGCTACGATGTCGAGGATGCCTGGGATACCGGCATTCGATATCGCCTCGATAAGGACGGCGTGGATATGGTCGATACGGTGCAACGCGAAGCGACCTCCAAGACGGTAAAGCCGCTCGCGCATAATAGCCACAACATGAACCACGGCACGTTAGTAGATCATGTGCCCGGCTTGCGTGAAGAATACACCAAAATGGGTCTGGATGAGCACGCCGGTCATGCCAATCAGCGCTCTTTGAGCGTCTATGGTCAGATGTTGCTGGAAGAGATGATGAAACATGGCATGCTGATCGACATCGACCACATGTCGCAGAAGACGCTGGATGCGTCGCTCGATCTGGCAGAAAGCCATGAGTACCCGGTGCTGTCGTCGCACGCCTGGTTCCGCGACCTGGCATTCACAGCCGATATGGTTTTTGATGCCGAAAGCATTGAGCCCTTTGGCACGGCTAACGTGCACAAAGTGGCGCACGAGATGGGCAAACGGCTTGATCAGATCGAGCGTATCGCGAAACTCGGCGGCATCGTCTCGCCCATCCTCAATCAGGGTGATGTGTCTGGTCTAAGCCGCGCCGCTCCTGAACTTGCGAACAAAGTGCCGCGCCCATGCGCCGGGTCCAGCACCTCATGGGCGCAAGCCTACTTGTATGTGGTCAAACACATGGGCGGTCGCGGTGTGGCGATGGGCAGCGATATCAACGGCGCGGCTGCAGCGCCAGGGCCGCGCTTTGGCACGCTGGCCGCATACGGCGCCAGCGATGATCATGTTCGCGCATCACAACGCCGCGCCGAGATCAACGCGCAGACCAACGGCGTCGCGTACGATCACCCCATCCGCGACTATCGCTGGTTCCGTTTCCTTGAGAGCGGCCCGGGCGGTTACACCGAGCGCGAACGCGAGATATGGCAGGCGGTCGCTGCATACAAAGCCGGGTTCAACCCGTGGTCGATGGAACACCCCGACGAAGACTCGCCCAGGGGCAGCCTGCGCAAAACCCTCGAGGCCGATCAGTGGCCGTGGGTGCGCGAGCATGTCGACAACATGGCGCGCGGCTTGTTCGCCGCCGATGAACCGGGCGGGTATCCGGACGATGAAGTGCGTCATTGGCCCAAAGAGATGCGCGTCGCCTACATGGCGCGCCTCGGCATGGTCGAACCAGGGGAAGGCCCTGGCAAAGGGGCAGACTGGGAACTGATGGACTTTGTTGGCGAAGTCAAGGGGGTGCTCGACAAGTGGGACGCTATGGACGGCGACAACGCGCCGCTGCAACGCTGCCTTGCCGGCCCACGCCGCGACTTCGACATCAACATTGATGGCTTCGCTCACTATGGCATGATGCCCGACTTCCTGCAGGACATGGTCAACAGCGGGTTGTCCTACGACGACCTCGGCCCGTTATTCCGCTCGGCCTACGACTACGTCGAGATGTGGGGCCGGTGCACGAAACAGGCAGAGTCTGCCCGCGAATGAGTTTGCCGATGACACCTGCGGGAAACGCGCTTATGACTATTAAAAAATAACCCCGCACACTACACCAGGCCGACACACGGGTCGGCCACTACGAATATGATCCACGTAGTGGTGGCCCCATGTGGCCGCCTGATGTGGCGCATACAGTCTGTATGGTTTATTTGCTTAATCTTCATTAGCGCGTTCCACGCTGTCACTACGTATTCGTAACAAACAGCTTATACCGATCTTCAGCGCGAATGGAGGCCGATGGCTTTAGCCGGGAGATTCACTCGTGCTCTGCTTCGCTGACAGCAACAGGCGATGAGATCGTTTAACGGAATGCTGCCAAAACAGGGCTGTGATCACTCTGATCCGCGCACTCTTGTTTTGTCAAAATGTCACAAGACAAGATGCGGTCGCGCCATGCAGCAGGAACAAAGATGAAGTCGCAATGAAACTCCAGGCTCTTTTGTGTGACAGGGTCTCTACCCCACAGTAGCGTTGGTGGTAGTTTCTCCCCTGGGTGGGACAAAGTCCATGCGCTTACGAGACCAAAATCACGTTCGAGGCTTGTGATGATTGCAGCCTCATCTTCGCGTTCCCTCTCTGATTGTTCCGCATAGTTGAAGCCAATAGTCTTCAGGTTAAAGTCCCCACCAATGATCAGACTTGTCGCTGGGTTGCGCTTTTGATAAGATGCTAAGGCTTTCAACGCACCGTTTATGGCTTTGACATAGCCTTTGCCAAACTCAGAGTCAGGGGTTGCATGGATGTTAAACACTGATAATGGCTGACCATCCGGTGTGGACCAGTTTTGACCAGTAAGAGCAGCGCCCACCACCCATCCTTCACATTGCGGTATTGTCAACGCGGTGATCGCGCCAGTCTTCGAGTAGATGGCTGTGCCCCATCCCCCAGAGTCTTTTACTTTGCGCCATAGACGAGGTTCCGGTATGCCTTTATCATACGTTTCCTGAGCGAGAATAATGTCAGGATCATACTGCCGAATCATTTCGGTCCAGCGTGTTTCTTTCTTGCCATGCATGTTGTATGTAACGATTTTCACTGATACCTCCACATACGCTGTGTCATCCCCATGATGAAAAACACACAGGTTGGAAATTGCCTCCCGGACATGATCGGAAGGAGTTCTGGGATGACGACTGCGCCTGAGGTGATTGTATTCAGCAATACGATTCATACCACTGCAAGTTCAGCCCTGCGAAGGGTTCCGAGTCGATTACGATTCGTGCAAGCTCAACCTTCGCAGGGAGATGCTACTCCGGATGCGCCACGCTCCACGGCCACACGCGCGGCTTAGCAGAACCCTGGCGATAGGGTTTTATAGTCTTGATGTAACTATAGGCCGCGCGCAGGTTGTCGGGCGGGACTTCGACGCCAGTCACGTTGCTGGTGAACAGAAACATGCCGCGCCCGCCATCGGTGCAATCGACGAAGTAGTCGATCTCGTCCGCAATCTCGGCCGGAGAGCCATACGGAAGCGTGCGTGACACGCTCATCCCGGCAAAGAACAGCAGTTCCTCGCCCAGGGCGCTGCGGCGCGCGCGCAGGTCGCCGATGTCGATGCCCAGCTCGTACTGAAAGCCCTGGAACCCGCTGAACCCAATGGCGATGAAGTCGTCGATCACCGGGCGCACGTCGCCGTCGCAATGGTGAATCAGCCGCACTCCCGCATCGACGAGTGGCTCGATGATCATCTTCACGTGCGGCAGGTAGTGTTTGCGTAGAAACGCCGGCGACACCATCGGGCCCTTGTTATTGCACAGGTCTTCGCCGCAGAACATCATTGGCACAAGGTCATACTCGCGGAAGAGCTTCACCAGTATCCAGGCTCGTTCGCGCGAGTGCAGGCTTTTCACCCACCAGATCTTGCCGACGTGTTCGGGGTAGAGGGCGCAGGCAGTCAGGAACGCGGTGTAGCCAAACTCGGAGTAGAGCGGGAAGTGCCCGCCGATCTCCCAGAAGTTGGGGAGCGGGACGATGCCCTGCCAGTCAGCCAGGGCAGTTTCGAAGTAGGTCCGGTAATGGCGTTCTTCGGCGGCATAATCGAAGCTGGCCAACACGTCGACCTCGCGATCGGGCAATGAATCGGCGCGTTCCTGCAATGCCTCGGGCTCGATGCCGGCAAAGTGGCTCTCGGTCACCGAGCCGGTGCGAATCTCAGCAGCGGTTTGCGGCACAGCCGGTTGCACCATCGCGTCGACGCCCAGTGCGACGTTGGCTTTGACGACGCCGGCCAGCGGGTCAGCCAGATACTGGTCGAGGCTAATCCCGCCGAGTGATGCCAGGTTCGCCGCGCCATTCATCCAGCCACCGATACTGGGAATCCGGTCTATGTCCTGTCCGCGCGCCTGGCGAATCAAGCGCTCCTTCGATGTCAGTTGCATGATTGTTCCGTTTGTCCTGTTTAAAAAGTGTAAGAATAAGTGTACAACCGCAGCCAAAATCCAGGAATCTCACGGGGTATTATTCAAACATGTCAAAGTTCACGATTTCACATCGCACAACCGAGCCGCTGCTGAGGGCTGAGCGTCCGCACGAGGACATGTGCCTCAACTTCACGACGGTGTTGCGCGTCGACGATCAGTGGCGCATGTGGTACGCGGCCTACGACCACGGTTATCGCGACGACAACGACGCCTACTTATGTTATGCAGCCTCGCCCGATGGCGCACACTGGGATCGCCCGAACCTTGGGATCGTTGCCTATGGCGGGAACACGACTAACAACATCCTGATCGACGGGCGCAAGGCCGGCGGGATGCACGGTATGACGGTCTTCCTCGATGAAACCGCGCCAGCGGCGGAGCGATTCAAGATGGTGTTCGCGCGCGGCGAGACGATCCCCGGCAACGGTTTTGGCTGGTACGTCTATGGCGCAACATCGGTTGACGGAATCGAGTGGCACATCCGCGCGACGCCGCTGCTGCAGAAGAACAGCGACTCGCAGACGGTTTGTTTTCGCGACGGCGATCTATACCGGCTCTATGTGCGGCAGTGGTCGACTGGCGTCTTCCAAGGCATGCGGATCGTCGGATACAGCGAATCACCCAGCTTTGACCATTTCCCCGATCCTGTGCAAATCCTCGCGCCCGACGCGCAGGATCCCGCTGACTTGCATTTCTACAACTCGGCGGCGACGAAACTCCGTGAAGGTTTGTGCGTGATGTTCCCATCCGGCTTCTATACGGGCAACCAGACCGTCCGCCCGCACATGGCTGTCAGCCGCGATGGCAGGAACTTCGAGCGCGTCAGCCACGAGGCGGTCGTTCCACTCGGTGCTTCAGGCGCATTCGACAGCAAGTCGATTTACGTGGCGCCCGGCGCACTCCCCGGTGAAAGTCCCAATACCTGGTGGTTTTACTACGCCGGATACGACACCGGCCACGACGAGACGCGCGCCTATTCCGGCGGATATGGCCGGTTCCTACTCACGGTTGAGTAACGCGCAAAAACCTGCTGAATATCGTTGCTGCGCTCAGTCGTAACAGAATTGAGGTAATGAAATACGCCCGTCTTTTCATCGGCGCGGGCGCGCATCTCTTTGAGAAGTTTTGAATAGGCGCTCCGCGACAGACGGCGCCTTACGACAGAATACGCATCGGCGGTCGCCTGTATCAGGGCGGCGCGATCGTCGTAGACGCCGTAGGGATTGATGCAGGCAGCGGCAATCGCCATTTCGAGCGCCTGTTCCGAATGACCTTCCTGATGCGCTGCCGATGCCATGATGCGCATCGAGCGTCCCATCCCGCCAGCATATGAATTGGCAGACCAATCCTCAATCGCACTGGTTGCGAGCTTGACGGCTTGCGCCGTATTGCCATCTTCAAGCGCCGTCTCAGCCACATGAATATCCACATGGTGTTCGGCCACATTGCCACGCAACAGTCGATGCGCCTCAGCGATATCTGCGTCAGTTTCAACCACTTTCCCCTGCGCGAATCGCAATTGACCACGGCGCAGGTAGTCCAGCCCGGCGACCCAGTCTTCGACACCCGCCTTCTGATGTCGCGTCATCGTTTGTTGCATCCACCGTTCGGCTTCATTGAAGCAAGTCTCCTGTTCACCGCCGGACGCGCTTTTTCCCAATCCAAGCGCAATCATGCTCATGTAGAGATGGCTCTCATCAGCAAGTGATGGCTGCATGACCGCCTCCGCGATGGTGATGCAGTTCATGTGCCAGTGTCGGGCAAGCAACAAGTTACCCCGGTCATATTCCAGATTGGCGCGCACCACGCTGTAGTGCGCCTTTGTCATCGGATCCATGATGCGCTCGTATGTTTCAGCAGCCCGCAGCAAATGGGTTTCGGCCTGTGCCAGGTCGCCCAGGTTAATCAGGTTCGCCGCTGCGTGACAGGCGCAGTAGGCGGCCATCGTCGAGCCGGGGCCAAACGCGCGTTCGGCCTGCAGGAGAAGGGGGACTGCATCACGCCATGGCCTGGTCATGCTGGTCCGCATCAATATGACGCCGTCAGTGATTGGGTTAGCAGCTCCACCGCCCAGCGTGTCCGTGCCCGTTACATTTCCTTGTTTCGTGCCGCGAGCCAGCTCTGCAACTAATCCGCGCAAGCAGGCTGCTTCGAGGAACCTCTCGCTTTGGTTAGGCGCCATGTCATTGCGTATGACATTGTAGAGACGCAGAATCGATGACGCCTCGATCGGGCGATTTTTCTTCATGAAACGCCACAACACGCTGGGGGTGAGGTTGGCAGTAATCGCCAGCCAATTTAGTTTGCGTGAGTGGTCATCAAGCCACTGTTGCAGGCAAATCCGAAGATACGATAAATCCAGATTTGTGTCTTCCATCTTGGAATACACTCCATGAAAACAATACAAAGGGTTTTTGGTGGTTGTCGGTTGTTGCGGATGATAGCATAGGGTTACAACGCAACACGCGCAGCGTCTCCGTGCTACACTCACCGTATGCCAGTACTTCGTTCGCTCCAAGTGGTTCATCACATGGCCGCGCTCGATGGTTCGAGCGCCCCGCCTAACTCTCTCGCGGCGATACGCGCCTGTCTCGCCGCCCGCGCCGACAGCATCGAGATTGACGTTGTTGCACTCGCACACGACGACTACCTGCTTGTCCACGACATGACGCTGCAGGCCGAAACCAACGGCAGTGGCCCGGTCGCAACTTGCACGTTCGAGCAGGCGCGCGGGTTAAAGATCGTCGATCACGGCGTCGCGACTGATCACCCGGTCGCACTCCTCAGCGATGTGGCGCGCGCGTTTGCCGAATTCAGCGGGGCGACGCGCCTGCAAATCGACTACAAGAACATCTACCCGTTTACCGACAACGAACCCCTGCGCCGATTGTTGCAGATCATCGCTCCACTCGGCGACCGGGTCATCGTCAGTTCGATTGCCGACTGGCAGTTGCGCGCGCTCCATCAACTCGCCCCCAAGTTGGCGCTCGGCTTCGACATCCAGCTCTACATCGACGCGCGCGCGCCCGAGCCTGACGCCTTCCCGCGCGCACTCGGCGCATATGGCTACTACGACGATCATCCGCTGGCGTCGGCTCGCATCTGGCGGCCGTCCGATTACCTGCGAGAACGGTGTGTGTCGTTAATCAGTCAGGCGCCCGGAGTGCGCGCCTTCTATGTGCGCCATCAACTGCTCACACAGTCCTTCGATGACGGCTTTAACTGGGCCGACACGTTGCACGCCGCCGGCGTTGAACTCGATGCGTGGACGATGGACAATGGCAAGACCGACGCGAGCGCGTTGCGGCTGCGCGCAGCAGGCGTCGATATGTTCACCACAAACACCCCGCTGGCGATGGGTAAGCTGATTCGATAAATGAAACTCTCTTCCCGCAGGCATGGGATCTCCAATCTCCAATCTCCAATCTCCAATCTCCAATCTCCAATCTCTAATCTCCAATCTCTAATCTCTCTTCCTCAGGAGGCAACATCATGATGGGTTTTAACGGTCTGGGCATGGGTCTCGGCAATCTGGCGCAGTTCGCAAACGCGAAGACGCGCTCGATATCGGCGGAAAACCCGACGGGCGAGAAGGGCAAAGGCGGCATGTCGACCGATGGCGCCGCCGCCAGTTGCGCCCGCGACCTGGGTCAGGGCTGGAAGGTCGCGCCGTTTGTGCGCATCGCGCCCGGCGAGACATTTACCATCGCCGACATCACCGGCCCCGGCGCGATCCAGTCGATGTGGCTCTCCGGCGATGTGGCCGCGCGCGGGCCACAGGCGCGTTACTACATCCTGCGCATCTACTGGGACGATCAGGAACAACCATCGGTCGAGTGCCCCGCCGCTGACTTCTTCGCCTCGGGCTGGGGTGTGTATGCGCAGATCAACTCGCTGGCCGTCTCGGTAAACCCGAACCGTGGGTACAACTGTTTCTGGCCGATGCCATTCCGCACGCATTGCCGCATCACGATCGAGAACCGGCACTGGGAGCCGCTCGTCCACTACTATCAAGTGAACTACACGCTCACCGACGTGCCCGACGATGTCGGCTACTTTCACGCCCAGTTCCGCCGCGTCAACCCGTTGCCCTACAAGACGTCCTATACGATTCTCGACGGCGTCAAAGGGCGCGGCCAGTTTGTCGGCACTGCGCTGGCGTGGGGCGTGAACAACACCGGCTGGTTCGGCGAGGGCGAGATCAAGTTCTACCTGGACGGCGATGTCGACTTTCCCACGATCTGCGGCACCGGCATCGAGGACTATTTCGGCGGCGCGTACGGCTGGGAAGTGAATGGAAAGTACACCTCGTATTCCACTCCGTTCATGGGCATGAACCACATTATCTACCCTGACGGCACCTATAATTCGCAACCGCGCTTCTCGTTGTACCGCTGGCACATCATGGATCCGGTGCGCTTCGACGCCGACCTGCGCGTGACGATCCAGGCGCTGGGCTGGCGCAGCCAGGGGCGCTATCTGGCATTACAGGACGACATCGCGAGCGTGGCGTATTGGTATCAGACGCTGCCGACGGCAACGTTCCCGCAGTTGCCGGATAGGGACTACCTGGAGATTATTTGAGACTATAGTTCTCCCATATTCCCGGTGTGCCCACCTCGACCAGGTGACCATCGGGGTCGCGGAAGAACAGGCTCTGGCCGCCCAGATCCCAGGTCTGGTCGCTCTCGATGGGAATGCCAAACTCGTGCAGACGGTTGCGCCACTTCTCCGACTCGTTCAACCCGATTGAGAAGGCGACGTGGAGGCGCCCGTCGCCGTCATGCGGGGTATTCAGGCTCAGTGATGCGCGCTTTTTGAACAGCAGCAACACTTGTCCTTCCTTCACCGCGAGTGCGATGATACGGTCGGCTTCGAGTACGGGAGTAAAGCCGAACAACGACTGGTAAAACGCTTTGGAACGGTGCAGGTCATCAACGTACAGGGCGGTTTCCAGAATCCCATTTACTTCGGGCATTATTCGCAACTCCTCGTCGGCCAATATCAAACACCTCAGGCGCACGCTCAGACTATAACGCATTTATCATGTATACAGAACACTACGACGCCGGTCATGCAAGATAGTGCAATCCGCCTATCGCATCGCCAAAGGCATGTAATACCAGTTGAACAGGCCATGCAGCGCAGTCTCGGCAGGATTCCCCAGCACGCTGTAGTAACGCATCTGATTGCACACATCGTAATAGCCCGCCATGTTGAAATTCAGATTGAACACAAACATCGCGTCCATCCACGGCCAGTTCGCGCGCGCGTAATTGAACGCACCCACCAGGTTCGTCGCCTGCTTCTCTGGCGTCACCGACTGCCAGGTGCGGTTGGACCAATCGCCGGCAACCAGGTCTGTGATGCACGCCGAGGGCGGTGTGATTAACCAGCCCATTTCGGTGGCCCACATTTTCTTGGCGCCCCAGCCGTTATCGTTCATGACATCATAGAGTTTTGCAGCGGATCGGAAGCACAGACCGGTGCCGCAGTTAGTCTCTGGCGTGCCGCCTGTCGCATCCGGCGTTGCGTCGAAATCGGCGCTGAAGCCAAAGGGGTGATAGCCGACGAAGTCCAGACATGACCCCGCGCCAGCCGTGATGAGTTCCTTCAAATACTCGCGCTCGTCCTGGCTGAAGCCGTTGCTTCCCAGATGCCCCCCATAAGTGCCAACCACTCGCCCCGTGTTTGCCAGCCCCGCTGACACGACAAGCGCCGTTGTAGAGTGGTACTTGATTCTGTCATAGGCGGCGCATAACACTTGTTTGTAATCTGCGGCGACCGGCGAGGCATTCCACCCAAACGTGGAGCTGAGGTTCACCTCGTTGCCAATCTCGTAAGCATCGATGTTAGCGCCATATTGGGTCATCACGTCGTCCACGCGTTGCTGCACAGCGGATAGATTGCCCACATCTGCTGCGGACACCGGGATCAGGTACAACGTCTTCGCGGGCGGTTTAGAGGTTGGCCCGTTGAACACCTTCATCCAGTTAAAGCCCCAGTTGTGCGGGTTACCTGTTTCGGGACCAGTCATTACAAATCCGTAGCCAAATCCGTTGGCCTGGGTTGCCGCGCGCGAACGAGGCGCATCCGCCGCCCCCAGCACAAATGACACGATGGCCAATGACGCGATTACGATGCGGGCTGTTGAAAATGTGTATTTAATCATATCCTCGAATACTGTATGTCAATATCTGGCTTCAATATCTGGCTTAATGTTCTGCGTTGCCAAGCTTGTTCATTATGCGATGCATCGGTGAACTCGCACAACCCTATTAAACATCACAACCTGTTTGAGCGTTGCCGATGCCAACATACCGAGGCGCTTTATGAAAGCTCCAGGAATCCTGCTCAAACGGATTCCTGGAACGTGAGGTCATGCAGGCGTGTAGAACCGGAAGCAGTTCCGCTCGTTCTTGGCCGCATACATTGCAATCTCGGCCGCTTTGAGCAGTTCTTCAACGGTGGTCCCGTGGCTGGGGTAGGTGCTCACGCCGATACTCGCCGTCACCTGAACAGTGTGTTCCGCCAGGATAAAGGGGGTTACAAAGATGCCGAGTAACCGTTGCGCGGCAATTTCAATTGCGGCAGAATCGTTCAGGTCTTCCAGGATCACAATGAACTCATCACCGCCCATCCGGCCGATCGTATCGGCTCTGCGAGTGGCGATTATCAGCCGCTCCGCCACGGCGACCAGCAGGCGATCCCCCGTCGCGTGGCCGGAGGTGTCATTCACGCTTTTGAAATTGTCGAGGTCGAGTAACATGACGCCGACAATTGCGCCGTCAGGCCCGCCTCGCGCCGCGCGGACAGCATGGTCGATGGCGTGCGTCAGGCGATCAAGCACCAGGTAACGGTTGGGCAACTGGGTGAGGGAGTCGCGCGTCGCCATGTGGAAGATGCGCTCTTCCAGTCGTTTGCGCTCAATGGCATAGCGCAAGGCGCGCCGGATCGCCATCCCGGTATAGCGCTTTTTCACCAGGTAATCCTGCGCGCCCAGTTGGACTGCCTGCAAAGCCGTGGCGTCATCTTCGATGTCGGTGAGCACCACGATGGGCAGATGCGGCAGGATAAAAGCCATCTCCTGAATCGCCTCCAACCCAGCGGCATCGGGCAGCGTGAGATCGAGCAGAACCACATCGAACTGCTCGTTTGCGAGATAATCGAGCGCCGTCTCAAGCCCATCAGCCTGTTGCGGCGAGTATTCGGTGTTGCCGTCTGCCGCCAGCAACTCAACGATCATCCTTGCGTCGGCAGGATCATTTTCAACGATGAGAACACGTTTTTGCGCCATGTTTTTACTCCAGCAAGTAACCCCTTCCAAGCTGAGTATATCCCTAACGCAGGATTTGGTTGTTTCTCTATCGTCCAGTCGTCAGCATCTCGGTCTGTAATTGCCCCTTGAACTGGCTGTGATATAAGCGGCTGTAGAAGCCACCCTGCGCCAGCAACGATTCGTGCGTGCCGCGCTCGATAATCTCGCCCCCGTTCACCACAAGCACCTGGTTGGCGTCTCGAATCGTGCTCAGGCGATGCGCGATAACGAAACTGGTGCGCCCTTCCATCAATCGCAGCAGCGCATCCTGCACGTGCTTCTCGGTGCGCGTGTCCACGTTGCTGGTCGCCTCATCCAGGATCAGGATGTCGGGGTCGGCCAGGATCGCGCGCGCAATAGCTATCAACTGGCGCTGGCCGTGGCTCAGGTTGCTGCCGCGTTCGGTGAGCACGGTCTCGTACCCCTGCGGCAGACGGTGAATAAATTGCTCGGCGTTCGCCAACTGCGCAGCGGCTTTTACCTCGTCGTCGGTCGCGTCCAACCGCCCGTAGCGGATGTTAGACATTACGGTGTCGGCGAAGAGGAAGTTGTCCTGGAGCACGATGCCCAGTTTGCGGCGCAGGTCGTCTTTCGGGTACAACCGGATATCGTTGCCGTCGACCTTGATGGCGCCGCTGTCCACGTCGTAGAAACGCGTGAGCAGGTTAATCACGGTCGTTTTACCGGCGCCGGTCGGCCCGACGAGGGCGATAGTTTCGCCAGGCGCGGCGCGCAGGCTGACATGCTTCAACACTGGCACACCTGGCTCGTAGCCAAAGCTGACATCGTCGAGCACCACCTCGCCTGCAATATGGGTCAACGGGCGGGCGTCTGGCGCGTCGGGAAGGTCGGGCGACTCGTCCATCGTCTGAAACACGCGCTCGGCGCCGGCCAGCGCGGACTGGATGCTGTTGTACAACTGACCGAGCTGGTTCAACGGCCACGCGAAGCGGTCGGAATAGCTGATGAACGCCGCAATCGTGCCGACGGTCGCCAGCCCCTGCACCGCCAGCAACCCGCCCGTGCACACGACGATGGTGCGCCCGGTATTGCTGATCGCGTTCATCAAGGGCCCGCCGATGCCCGCGAAGGTCTGCGCGCGCGTCGACGCAACACGCAGCTTCGCATTGGCCTCGTCAAACGCGCGGATGGCTTCATCCTCGCGCCCGTAGGCTTTGACCACACGCTGCCCGGTGATCGTTTCTTCGATCAACCCATTGAGGACGCCCAGGTTCTCCTGCTGATCGCGAAAACCCTGGCGGGTGCGCTTGGCCAGCCAGCGCGTCGCGACGGCGATCATCGGCGTGATAATCATGGCGACCAGCGCCAGCCGCGCGTTGATGATAAACATCATCGTTGCCACAAGGACGAGGCTGAGCACGCTGCTGATCAGGTTGGTGACGCTGGAGGACAGCACCATGCTGATGTTGTCGACATCGTTGGTGAGGCGGCTCATGATCTCGCCGTGCGTGTGCTGGTCGAAGTAGCGCAGCGACAGCGTCTGCAACCGCCCGAACAGGTCGGTGCGAATGTCGCGCACCACGCGCTGCGCGATGCCGGCAACGGTGTATTCCTGCAACCAGGTGCCCAATGACGCCAGCGCGTAGATGCCAATCAACAACTGAAGAATGCGGGCTAACCCAGGCATATCGCCCTTGCCGATGAAGTTATCGATCGCCTGTCCCATCAGGTACGGGCCGAGCACACCTAATCCAGTATTGAGCGCCACCAGCACGATGACGCCGATGAGCGTCAGGGTTTGCCGGCGCAGATATGCCCACAAACGGCCAAGTGTGCCGCGCGCATTTTTAGCCTTCTCCGGCTTCATCATTCCAGGCGGGCCAAAACCGCGCCCGAATGGCATGTGAGTATCGCCCCGCGACTTTGTTCCTGCCGCTGACGCTTGTCGTGCGCTATTCATGCCCATTTTCTCCGTTCCCTCCATGATTGCCGCTGCCAAGTTGCGAATCGTAAATATCACGATAAATCGGGCTGGATACCAGCAGCTCTGCATGGCGGCCCTGGGCAGCAATCTGCCCGTCCTCGATTACCAGTATCTTGTCTGCATTCAGCACAGTGCTGATGCGTTGCGCAATGACAAAGATGGTTTGGTCGCGCTCGCTCTGCGCCTCGACCAGCGCAGCCTGAATTTCAACTTCGGTCTCCACATCCACGGCGCTGGTGCTGTCGTCGAGAATCAGCACCGTCGGTTTGATCAGCAACGCCCGCGCAATCGCTATGCGCTGCTTCTGACCGCCCGACAGGTTCACACCGCGCTGGCCCAGTTGCGTGTCATAGCCATCGGGCATGCCAGTGATGAAGTCGTGCGCCTGCGCCGCCTTGGCCGCGGCGATGACCTCCTCGTCACTCGCACCGGGGTGACCATAGCGAATGTTGTCGCGGATGGCGCCCGAGAACAGCACCGTCTCCTGCAAGGCGATGCCGATGTTGCGGTGCAGCACAGTTTGATCGATGTCGCGAACATCGACGCCGTCGATCGTCACGCGCCCGCCAGTCACATCGTAGAAACGCGGGATCAGGTGCACCAGGCTGGATTTGCCTGCGCCAGTGGATCCGAGCAGCGCGACCGTTTGCCCCGGCTCCGCCACAAAGGTGATGTCTTTGAGCACCGGGTCGCCCGCATGTCCGTCGTAACTGAACGTAACGTTCTCGAAGGCCACGCGTCCGCGCGGGGCAAACTCGCGCAGCGCGGTCGGTTTGTTCTGCACATCCGGAGTGCTGTCCATGACCTTCTCGATGCGCTGGGCAGAGGCTGCGGCGCGCGACACCTGCAGAACCAGCATGCTGACCATCAGCAGCGACATGAGCGTTTGCTGCAAATAGTTGACGAACGCGACGATCTGCCCGATGTGCATGACGCCCGCCAAGGCCTGGTTGCCGCCGAACCACAACACGCCTGCGACGCCGACGTTCATGAGGATCATCATCATGGGCATGGTGACCGCAGTGACGCGCGCGACCTTGATCAACTGGTTTGTCAGGTTGACGTTGGCGGCGCCAAAGCGCTCGATTTCCTTGCCTGCGCGCACGAAGGCTTTGACGACGCGCACGCCGGCCAGGTTCTCCTGCATCACGGTGTTGAGCGAATCCAGCCGGGTCTGCACCTCGCCATACAGGGGGTAGGCGCGGCTGATGATCCACCACACACCGGCCAGCACCAGCGGGATCAATGCAAATGGGATGAAGGCCAGTTGCGGAGCGGTGAGAATGGCCATGATCAGACTGCCGATCATCAGCAGAGGCGCGCGCACCATGATGCGAAGCAGCGCGGCGACAGCCTCCTGCATCTGCGTGACATCGTTGGTCAGGCGGGTGACCAGTTGACCGGTGTCGAACTGGTCGAGGTTGCGGAACGACAGCGTCTGCACCTTGCGAAATAGCCCGGCGCGCAGATCGGCGCCAAAGCCCTGCGAGGCTTTGAAGGTATAAATGGTGCAGCCGATCCCGCCGATTGCGCCGATGAGCGCGAAGACGATCATCAGGCCGGCGGACATGAGGACGTAGTTCATATCGCGCGCGGCGACGCCGTTGTCGATGATGCGCTGCATCATCTGCGGTTGCGTCAGATCCATCACCACTTCGACCAGCATTGCGAGGGGCGCGAGAATCGCCCACAGCCAGTAGGGTTTGAGGAAATGTGCTAGTTTTCGGATTGCCTGCATAAATGACTCACAGTTGATAATTAGATCAGTAGATAAGGTGATAATGCTTAGCTAGCTAAAGAATAAGGGCAAAAAAAGACGTCAGTGCAATACCTCTTCGCCTACTACGCGGATAAGGTTGGAGCGGATTTGCATGAGAAAGCGGCGCAGCAGCACGCGCTCCTCAAGTGTGAAGTCGGCGAAGGTGTCGGCCTCGGATGTCTTGAACGCCTGCTGCAACGTGGCGCGCATCACGCGGGCGGCGTCGGTCAGGTATACGCGCGACACGCGTTTGTCGGCAGGATCACGGCGGGTGACCAGTAATCTGGCGCTTACCATGCGTTTGACCATGCGGCTCATCGTGGCCGGGGTGACGTGTAACTGCGCCGCCAGTTCGTTGTGAGTTTGACCATCCTGTTCCGTCAACGCGTCGAGAACGGGCGGCTGGCCGCGGAATACACCGGTGCCGCTCAGGAGTCCGTGCACCCGAGCGTGATGCAAGCGGCCTACCTGCGCCAGCAGATGATCCAGGGAGTGGGGATCGATTGATTTCGCCATGATAAATTAGTTAGCTAGCTAATTATATTCCGCATGGTGGAAATACGCAAGCGCGCGGGGCAACCGTGGGCAACCGCAAGGCGGTACGGCCCCTACAGGGGGAGCCTAATGGATTACAACGAGGCGCGCAGCGACCCTAATGTTATGCGATTGCGCTGGCGAAGTTGGCGAGCGCCATGCCGCGACGCAATGCCTGGCAGTTCAATGCAAGAAGCTCTGGCCGGCGCGTGGACATGTGTCCTTCCAACGCCGTCTCGATGGCCTCGATCGGCAGCACGTCGCTGAGCTGAAGCAGGGCGCCAAGCATGACCATGTTCAATAGTCGCGCGTTACCCAGTTCTGCGGCTACCTCGCTGGCGTGGATCGGGACGCCGCGAATATCGGGGCGGGTGAGTATGCGCGCTGTGAGCGATGCGTTGTAGATCAGCAATCCGCCCGCCGTGACAAGGGGTTCGTATTTATCCACCGAGGGATTGTTAAATGCCACGACATTCATGGGATGATTGACCAGTGGCGAACCGATCTCCTCATCCGCGACAACAACGGTGCAGTTCGCGGTGCCGCCGCGCATCTCCGGCCCATAGGACGGAATCCACGTGACATACAGCCCGCGATCCATGGCGGCATACGCCAGCAATTGCCCCGCAAACAAAACGCCCTGACCGCCGAATCCGCTGAAGACAATATCATGTTGCATGGCTCACACTCCTTTTATACCGTGGCTCGCGACAGCGTTTTTCAGGTCTCCGAGCGGGAACACCGGAACCATGCGCGTTTCGATCCAGCGCAATGACTCCAGCGGTTTCATGTCCCAGTTGGTCGGGCAATTTGAAAGCAGTTCGACAAGCGAAAAGCCCTGATGGTTGATCTGCACCTCGAAGGCGCGGCGGATTGCCTTCTTCGCCTTGCGGATTTCCGCCGGACTATGCAGGCTGCGTCGCGACACGAACGTCGCGCCGTCGATCTGTGCGATCAGTTCGCTCATCTTCAGCGGCGAGCCCATCGTCTTCACATCGCGCCCGAACGGCGACGAGGTTGTCTTCATGCCGACCAGGCTGGTCGGCGCCATCTGTCCACCGGTCATGCCGTAGACGGCGTTGTTGATGAAGATGACGGTGATGTTCTCACCACGCACCGCGGCGTGGATGATCTC
The DNA here is from genome assembly GCA_903921365.1 of uncultured bacterium. Taxonomy (GTDB): domain Bacteria; phylum Chloroflexota; class Anaerolineae; order J036; family Brachytrichaceae; genus CAIXPS01. Next base: position 65,489 of record CAIXPS010000603.1, read on the forward strand.
AGCCGTTCCGATCGAAGCGAGGTCGCCGTCGCCCTGATAGGCGAATACGATCTTGTCGGGCGAGACGCGCTTCAGGCCGGTGGCAACGGCTGGCGCGCGACCGTGCGGCGCGACGACGGCGTCACACTCGAAGTAGTTGAACGCAAACACTGAGCATCCCACCGGCGCCACCAGCAACGTGCGCTCGCGAATTCCCAGTTCATCGAGCACCTCGGCAATCAACCGATGCGCCACCCCATGCAGACAGCCTGGGCAGTAGTGGGTGCTCGTCTGGCTGAGCGCCTGGGGGCGATCCGCCACCACAGTTTCAATGGTATTTTCAAGAGTCATAAATTCAGGCCTTATCCACGAATCTTCACGAATACTATTCCCGTTGATTTGCGAAGATTCGTGGATACTCTTTTCAGTTGATCGAAACGAAATGCTTCAATGGGGTCATAGGGCCCTCGATGGCGCCGACCGGATGCGCCGGCGTGGTCGTCTGGTCAAGCTTGATGATTGCGCTCAGAATTTCATCGGGCATGGGGAGCGATCCGCCCATGCGGCCTAGGAACTTGACGGGCGCCTGCCCGCCCACGGCCAGCCTCACGTCCTCGACCATCTGGCCGGCGTTCATCTCGACGACGAGGAAACCGCGCGCATCGTCGGCGAGTTGCGACAAGCGCCGCTCGGGGAACGGCCACAGGGTAATCGGGCGGAACAA